>SBBP01000167.1 GCA_005239655.1 Candidatus Microgenomatus auricola
AGCGCGTACAGAGCACACGCGCCCGCCACTTTTTTTATTCTGAACGTAAAAATTATTCTTCCGGCCGCGCGACAATCATGACTGTGCGACCGGATTCCACATTCCCGCCGTTCCAGTCGTGCACAGCGTTGTAGACTGTTTCATAGTCGTAGGTGTATCCTTCGCCGCGTTTTGTTCCCGGGTCGTTGGTGATCACTTTCGTTTCGGTGTAGCCGACGATCACAAGCATGTGGTACAGGGGCCCTGGGGTCGTGTAGTTTGGATTACCTAAGTTGCGCCCAGCAGCCGGAACAATCACGGGGTAGCCAGATGAAATCGCTTCTTTCACTTGATCCCACGTAAAGTCATAGACGACATCTGTCTCGACATCGTAAAAATCGTGCAGGAGTTTTGCGGTTTCTTCAGCAGTGATGTCAATCGGATAGCCTTGATCCTCCACATAGTCGACCAGTTGCAAAATCGCACGGTCGGCATCTTCTGCGTCTGCGATTGTTCGTCCGGTTAAGTAGCGTCCAACCATCAGCATGCTGGCTTCTTCGCATGCTTCTTTGTACGGCAAATCCCAAATGCCGTGTGGCGCTTGCGGGGTGTATGGTACATCGAGAGAATATTTTTTCGGCAGGTGTGGGTTTTCGGTCGTCGGGGAGTTGGTGTCTGTTGTACTGATCGTGCTATTGATATTTGAGGCCGTTGCATTTTCGGAATTCGTGTTTTCGATTGTTGTGGCGACGGCATTGGTATTTTTTATCCCGACAGCAGAATTCCCAAAGCGTTCAAAATCCAAAAACAGCCACACCCCACCGGTTGCCGCGCCGATGCCGAGCAAAAACATTCCAATAGCGAGTAGTTTGAACCTCACGCCTCCAAATATTCTTTCATTGGGCCCAGATAGTATTCCCGCCAACCGCGTTCGATGTCATCAAATTCTTCGTCCGGAATATTTTCTTGGCGTAGTGTGACTGTGGTATCGTCGCCCTCAGATTCCAGTGTGAATGTGACGATCGATGGTTCCTCCCACTCACCGCCATACCACTCTTGCACCAACTTTTCACCGGGAATCACTTCGGTATTTTTTCCAAATACCGTTCCGTCCCACAGTGTGAATTCTTTTTCTGCTTCGTCGCTCATATTCGCAGGCCCGCCACCCCACCCGTCGATGGTCGCGTTGTCGACGAATGCATTCCATACGTCTTCGACGGGAGCGTGAATCGTGTACGTTTGTTCGAGTGATTTCATAAGTTGACGTCAATGCTCAAACGATGTAGTATTGTGTTTTGATGTCCACACATACTCTACACACAATCACGAATTTTGACCAGCTCGGCGTCTCGCCGAGTTTATTGAATATTTTGCATCGCCTGAAATGGGCCACACCCACGCCGATTCAGGCCCAGGCTATTCCCATCGCACTGCAGGGGAAGGATGTCGTTGGCATTGCACAGACAGGAACAGGGAAGACACTGGCATTTTCACTGCCAATGCTGCAACGCATCGGAACAACAGGCGGCAAAGGGTTGGTGATTTTGCCGACGCGCGAACTGGCGCTCCAAGTGGATGAGGTGTTGCATCGCGTTGGTCGTAGTCTTGGTCTGCGCACCGCGGTGTTGATTGGCGGCGCGTCCATGGGTAAACAGATTGAAGCAATCAAAAAGCGTCCGCATATCATTGTGGCAACGCCGGGGCGTTTGATTGATTTGCTGCAACAGAAAGTGGTGTCGTTGCAGGAAACGAAAGTACTTGTGCTGGATGAGGCGGATCGGATGTTTGATATGGGATTTGCTCCACAGATCAAACGTATTGTCGAGTTGGTGCCAAAACAGCGTCAGACCATGCTCTTCTCAGCGACGATGCCGCCCGAGATTGCAAAACTGGCCGCGAATTACATGCAGTTGCCGTTGCGCATTGAAGTTGCCCCTCCGGGCACGGTGGCCGAACGTGTTGAGCAAGAAATGATTCTCGTGCGCAAGGAAGATAAAGCTGCGATGCTGCAAAAATTGCTCGCACAGTACAAGCGCACGGTGTTGGTGTTCACGCGTACAAAGCATGGCGCGAAGAAAGTCACCAAAGTCATCCAGCACATGGGCCACACCGCTGCAGAAATTCATTCCAATCGTTCGTTGAACCAACGCAAAGCCGCGTTGGATGGATTCAAATCCGGACGATATCGTGTTCTGGTTGCGACGGACATTGCCGCGCGTGGGATTGACGTCACCAATATTGAACTCGTTCTCAACTATGATTTACCAGACAACCCGGACGATTACGTGCATCGCATTGGTCGTACCGGACGTGCCGGATTGAAAGGGCATGCAATTTCTTTGGCCACACCGGATCAAAAAAGTGACATTCGCGATATTGAACGCGTTGTTCGCGCCGAGTTGATGATTACCGCAGCGCCGGGAACGTCACTCAACGATTTGCATCATTCGCAACCACAGCCGTCCAGTCAACAGCATCGCCAACGTCGACCGCAGCGCGGAGGGGGACATCGTCGATCTGGACACAGCGGCCACCATCAGCGTCATCGTCGATAGTGCTGCACACGGCAACGTGTTAGACTATAGAAGTATGAACAGAATCGGTTTTCTTTTCCTGCTGGTGTGTTTTGCATTGGGTGCACGTTGTGACAATGGTGGAACACCAGCACTTAACACACAAACAAACAACCGGAATCAAAATGTGAATGGAGTCACACCGCCCACCTCGGTGCAGCCAGAATCGACGGCGGTCAGCGCGGTGGTCGTGCCCGTGCACGGTTACGCCACACAACGCACATTCAAAGCATTTGGTGAGTTCATCGATGATCGATTCTATGGCTACCATGTGGGAGACGATGTCGAGGTTGATGATGTCAACGCAGAAGTTCCCGTGTATGCAATTGCGGATGGGAGTGTCGTCTCTGCACAGCAGGCCGCAGGCTATGGTGGGGTCATTATTCTCGAACATCCTATTGAAGGGGAAACCTATCACGCACTCTACGGACACGTGGATTTCAGCTTAGTGACACTCGCCGCAGGCGACGTTGTAGCGAAAGGCGATCAGATCGCAGTGCTTGGCGATCACGAATCGGAAGAAACCGACGGTGAGCGCAAACATTTACATTTTTCCATTCGCCGCGGAAGCGATAGTCGTTCGGATGGTTATGTCGATACAGAGGATGCTGTTGATCAATGGGTGAACCCGCAGAATTTTTTCAGCGCCTATGGTATCACGATGCTGCCCACGCGATCGTTTGATCCGCAGAATGATGTCGGTGGCGATGTGTTTGCGCTGTCATTCACCATTCCAGAAGGGATGGAGGTGGAATACATTCCCAGCCTCGAAGCGCTGAACATATTTACACTCAGTGGACAGGGCTCGGCACGCGAGCGGTCGCAACTGCTCATTCGCTATTTTGATGCCAGTCAATTTTTGACGCTGCAGACTGTTGATGTGTTGGAGACAACAGAGTCCACCGTCGGAGCGGGGAACTACACGGCGAAGCAGTATCTGATTCAAAAGAAAGCAGGTGTTCCGGATTTTGTTGACCAACCAGCGTGGCGCAACACAAAACATACCGTAACCGATTTCCGAGGCGCTGAAGGTCCAACACGCTACTACGTTGTTGCCGCAAATCCAGATTTAGAAAGGGAAATCTACCAACGCATTCTGGACAGCATGACACTTCAGTAGTCGCCGGACGCGAAGACTAATCCAACTGCGCTAACCCTTTCTCGCCAGATAGTTTTTTCATGCCCGTGAGCGGGTAGGCAATATAAAATGTCGTGCCTTTTCCCACTTCCGTGTCAAACCACATCTTTCCACCGGAGAGGTCGATAATAATTTGTACGAGGTACAAACCTAAACCACTGCCTTCCGGTGACGCATGCAACGCATTCTCAGCGCGGTAGAATTTTTCATACACCCGTGCTTGCGCTTCCTTGGGGATACCAATGCCATGGTCCTCAATGCTCACCAGCAGATACGATCCTGAACGCAAATGTGGATTCTTGGTTCCACGCCTGACCGTGCGTTTTGCAATGTGCACCGTCACCTCACTCCGTCGATTCTGTGGAGAGTAGCGAATCGCATTGGTGAGTACATTATGAATGACCTGTCGATAGAGATTCTGGTCAAGTGGCACGAGCGGCAGTGTGTTTTTTGGCGCCTCTATTTTCAAAAGGCATTTTGTTCCCTTCGTGAGAGGAAATACCTCTTTTACCGTATCGCGGATGAGTGCGGTCACATCGATTGGGACGGGTTGAATCCGCATGCGCCCGGATTCAATGCGTGAAACATTCAAGAGGTCGTTGACGAGCAAAACCAGGCGTTTGCTCCCTCGATAAATTTCCTGCAAGTACTCTTTTTGATCATTGTTCACTTTGCCGGCATCACCGGCAAGCAGCAACTCTATGTACCAGTTCATCGTTGTAAGTGGGGTGCGCAGCTGATGTGACGCCACAGAAACGAAACTGCTTTTTTGCTCGTCAATGTTTTTTTCTTTGGTGACATCACGGAAAATTTCAATCGCGCCAATAATTTGGTCTCCAAGCATGATTGGGGTGACCGTGATTGCCACGGGGAATTTTGACTGGTCACGCCGCATGTAGTAGTATTTCATTGAGGTCGTAATTTTTTCTCCCGTAAAGAGCGCAACCGGATGTGCCCGTTTTTCGTATGGAACCAGCTTGCCAGTCTCATCAACCATTGGCATCACTGCAGTTACGGGTTTGCCACTCACTTCTTCCGCGCTCCAACCAAGCATTTTTTCAAACCCGGGGTTCACGCGCACGACCCGTGTATCATCGTCGGTCACCACAAGCCCATCGCCAATGCTTTCGAGCATCGCCTCGTCTTTAGCTTTGGAACGCTGTGAGACTTGCAGCTGTTCTGCCAGGTCGCGTTCCTTTTTTCGTGTGATGCCGAGCGCGCTCTTCAGTTCATCCTCGGCATTGGCAAGCAATGCATTTTGGCGAATGAGAGCGTTTTCTCCCTCTTCTGCCTGATGGAACAGTGCATACATGCTGCTCAACGATCCGACGATAATCGCAATGTTTGCGGCCTGTTTGACGATAAGTGCGCCGTAGAAGAGCGGGTCATACAGCACAAACGACCTTGCCATGAATACCACGTGGGCCATGCTCAGCAACAGCAGTGAAGTGATGATGCACAATTCCGCGGTATTCTCCTTCCATTTGCCACGGAAAAGGAACCCAATGACACTCACCCCAAGCAGGGCGGCAGGGATCAGCTCCCACGGTCGTGTCAAACCCCAGAATTGACCATGCGGAGGTGGGGGAAGGGGAACAAACAGGAAGAAAATGAGAATGGCGAACGTGAGTGTACCCACAAAGAAGTAGAGCACCCGTTCGCCGATCAGTTGAGCACTGCCGAAGAATTTTTCAATCCGGAGCGTCAGCCAGCTCAGGAACATCAGAATACTAAAGACCGTCTGAGAGGCTAGCCAGCTCCATGGAAGGGAGGTGTGCGCGCTGTTCACGGCAAAGCCCAGCGTTTCTGTCCAAATCAACAGTTGGACGATATCGATGAGTGCGACGCTGGTAAATGCGGTTCCAATAAACAGCAACGTGTCGTTCCGCCGTGAGTAATAGCGAACGAATGCAATCATGCCAACGATGCCGGTCAGTGTCGCATCAATGCCGGTGAGCAGGCCATAGAAGTCTTGATGTGCATTCCACCCAATGAAATCGATGACGAAGTCGAGGAAAAGAGGCCCAAGAATAGCCCCGAAAATTATGGCTAATTGTAGGCCTGTTACTCCCTTTTGTGATGCCTGGGACCCCTCCATACGCCTCACACCTTACCACGGTTACGACGCACAGAAAAGCCGCTGCCTCATGTGGATATCTTTAACAAATCCTTGCACGATTATGCGAAGTATGATAAGCTATCATTAATGAAATCCATAGAATGTTCTGGATGTTGAACCAAACGAACAAGGAAACGCAGTGTAACTCGGTGAAGACTTACTGCTTTTTGTTTTAATTTAAAGGCATAATTCATTAATTAATAATATAACATGACTATGCAAGACAGTGTTACACGCTTGCACTCACTGGGTCACCTGCACCTGCTTTTGGCAGTTGTTGGTGTGCTTGTGATGAGTGCACTAGCCCTGGCAAGACCAGCGGCAGCAGTAGAAGATTTGACCAATGCGTCAGATCGACTATCAACGAATGTGAAAAACACAGCAGCAGACCACACGATCACTTTTACGACACATGCTTCAGCCGGCTTCGTGTTGGATGACGACGATAACGATAATGTTTTCGTTGATTTTGAGGACGCAGGGTGGGATCTAACAGGTTTAGTCCTTGCGGATTTAGACTTGAAAGATGATGCAACGGATTTAGTTTTGGGAGCGAACTGTGCTTCCATAGAGGAT
>SBBP01000042.1 GCA_005239655.1 Candidatus Microgenomatus auricola
CTCATGGAAAGAGCAGAAAACGGCCTGCATTGAATTGAATTCACTCCCATCAATTGACTTGCACCACCCGCCGATTGTACAAGGCGCTAATCGTAACGTAGCCGGCGCCTTACTTGACTACGTCTTTGGTAATGATGTACACTAACGACGTTAAGTGATTAACTATTTGTGTATGATCGGTCACTTGCTCGGCCATTAATCACGGCAAAATAAAAAACAGGGAAGTGGGCATCACGTGAGCTCGTTTCTCTGTTTTTTTGTTTCTTGATATACTGTTACACGTAATATACACACATCAATTTATGGAAAAAACCATCGAACGTTCGCCGAAGTACGTCTTCTTGCACCTGTTCGTTTTCGCTCTGTTGTACGTAAGCATCGTCAGTTTCATTACACTGCTCTTCCAGTACATTTCCATTCTGGCGCCCGATCAGTTGCAAGGGTATCTCTACGGTTCGTACGATGGCATTCGTTGGAGTAGCTCCGCCCTTCTCGTCTGCTACCCCGTGTTCCTCGCTGTATCATGGCTGTTGCAGCGGGATATGCGACGCCAACCGAACCTGCGCGAACTGCGCACACGCAAATGGTTGCTCTCCCTCACATTGCTGATCGCTGCGATTACCATCATCGTTGACTTAATTCAAGTCATCTACCGCTTCTACGGCGGCGAAATCACCACACAATTTTTCCTGAAGCTTCTAACGGTTCTCGCCATTGCCGGCATTGTATTCGGTTACTATTTTTGGGAATATCGCCGCGAGAACCAACCGTCGGGTGTGCCACATATCGCAGCATGGGTGTCTGGTGTTGCGCTGCTGGTGAGCCTTGTTGCTGGGCTCTTCATTGCCGGATCTCCTGCAGAACGGCGCATGATACGTTTTGATGAACGGCGAGTCACGGACTTGCAACAGTTGCAGAACGAAATCGCATCCTACTGGCAGCGAACGGAATCGCTGCCTGCCTCGCTAGACGATTTAGTGAACGATTTTTCTGGATACAGCATGCCCACAGACCCTGAACATGGAACGACATACGAATATCGTGTCACTGGCGACCTCAACTTTCAACTCTGCGCAACATTTAATAGTGACAGCACATCCCGGGGAGCATCTGGCCGATACCCCGAGTACTACATGAACGGCATTAGTGGTACAAACTGGGATCATGGAACCGGCCAGGTGTGCTTTGAACGTGCCATTGACCCCAACGTGCTGACGCCGTTACAAAAACCGCTCTAACGTTTTTCGACCACTCATGGCTCACCTCCACGACTCGGTACGCACACTGTATGGAGTGGGGACGGCACTGGAGGAACGTCTTGAGCGTCTTGGCATTCGCACACTCCACGACCTGATCTGGTATTTTCCGCGTCAGTACGAAGACCGGTCAGACATCATCACAATTGCCGAGGTCAAACCCGATGCCAAAGTGACGATTTCTGCGCGTGTTGCGCAAATTCGTTCGCGACGTGCATTCCGCCGGCGTCGTATGCATATTGTTGAGGCTCTTTTGAGTGATGACTCTGGAAGCATCGCCGCGGTTTGGTTTAACCAGCCGTATATCGCAAAACAACTGCGGGTTGGCGATCAACTGCTGTTTTCTGGAATCGCAAAATCCGGGAAACACGGTTTTGCCTTGCAAAACCCCGTGTATGAGCGGTCGCAACCCGGGAAAGAAACCACACATACCGGACGCATTGTCCCAAACTACGCACTGACCGAAGGCATCACACAAAAACAACTGCGCGCACTGGTGAAACAGGCGCTCACATCTGCGCTTGGGGAGGTCGAGGATCCATTTCCAGATGAGATGCTGCGGCGTTACGACGTGGAGCCACTTGCGTCCGCTTTACAAGAATTGCACTTTCCGGCTTCAGGGGCGAGTTTTTCTATGGCGCGAAAGCGGCTGGAGTTTCAGGAGTTGTACTTTGTTCAACTGCAGGCACAACGCATTCGACAGGCGCTGCATGCACATCGTTCGCCGGAGATACCGTTTCATGAAGCCGCGATTAAGCAGTTCGTTCAACAACTCCCGTTCACGCTGACCACAGCGCAACGCAAAGCAGCGTGGACAATTCTGAAGGACATGCAAAACGGTGTGCCGATGAACCGTCTCCTCTCCGGTGATGTCGGCTCGGGCAAAACTGTGGTTGCGGCGATTGCGATGCTTAATGTGGTTCGTAACGGTTTGCAAGCGGTGTTGATGGTGCCCACAGAAATTCTGGCTCAGCAACACGCTGCAAGCCTAGAACAGTTGTTCGCCGGAAACGCAGTGACTCTTGCCCTGCTGACCTCTCGCACGCGGAAACAAACGAATGTCCAAACGGCTGATGTGATTGTTGGTACGCACGCGGTGATTCAAGACGCGGTTGTCTTTCCACGACTGGGTTTGGTTGTGGTTGACGAGCAACATCGATTTGGCGTGCAACAACGTCAACAACTGAAAAAACAAACTCGTGGCGGTGATATGCTCCCCCACCTCCTCTCCATGACCGCTACACCCATCCCGCGTACGTTAGCACTCACGATGTACGGTGATTTGGACCTTTCCGTAATTGATGAACTCCCGAAAGGTCGTCTGACCATCAAAACCAATCTCGTTCCGCCGGAAAAACGGGCTGATGCCTACGACTTTATTCGCACACGTGTGAACGCCGGTGAGCAGTGCTTTGTGATTTGCCCGTTGATCGAACCGTCGGATGTATCTGGTGCAAAATCGGTCACCACAGAGTACGATCGCCTGCGCACAGAGGTTTTTCCAGACCTCCGTATTGCCATGGTGCACGGAAAAATGAAAAGCGACGAAAAGGAGCAGATCATGCAACGGATGAAGCAGAAGAAGATCGACGTCCTCGTGTCGACATCAGTCATTGAAGTCGGCGTGGATATTCCTCATGCGACCATAATGATGATTGAGGGCGCAGAACGGTTTGGTTTGGCCCAGCTGCACCAGTTCCGCGGCCGTGTGGGTCGCTCGGATATGCAGTCCTACTGCTTGCTCTTTACCGGTTCGAGCGCAGATCAAACGCTTCGTCGATTGCGGGCTCTCACCAAAATACACAACGGTTTTCAGCTTGCAGAATTGGATATGAAGCAGCGTGGTACTGGAGAAATCTATGGAACACTGCAATCTGGATTCAGCCAATCGCTAATCACATTTCAGAATCCGCAGCTCATTGGGAACGCACAGGCAGCAGCAAAAGACACTCTTGCCTACGGCTGGCTCGACTCTCATCCGCAATTACAACGGGCGTTTTCCGAGTTCACGCAAAACATTCATTTCGAGTAAACGACTACTGTCCCGCACCGGTCTTCTGCAGTGCATCTGTCACGGTTGTGCAGTCGGCTGCAGAAACGACGGTGTTCAATCCAAACCGCTTGGCTTCTTTTGCGCGGTCACGCTCGCGACTCACCGCACGCACTTCACCACCAAGACCAACCTCGCCCCACACCACACACTCTCGTGGGATCGCAACATCTCGCAACGCAGAAACCAGTGCCACACAGACCGCAAGATCCATCGCGGGTTCTGCGATGCGTCCACCGCCAACGATGTTGATATAGACATCGGAGGTGTCGAATGCAATGTGTGCACGGCGATCAAGCACGGCAAGCAGCAACTGCAACCGATTCAAATCAAACCCCGACGCTTTCCGCTGTGGAAATCCAAACGTTGTCTTGTTCACGAGTGCCTGCACTTCGATCAAAAACACGCGACTGCCTTCGAGCACCGCTGTCACGCATGTGCCAGCGTGGTACGAACGGTCGTGCAGAAAACGTTCTGAAGGATTGGCCACTTCCTGCAAACCCGTTTCGTGCATTTCAAAGACACCAACCTCGTTGGTTGATCCGAAACGATTTTTCACTGCGCGTAACAGTCGAAACTGTTGCTGGCGGTCTCCTTCCAAGTACAGCACAACGTCCACGATATGCTCCAACGTCTTTGGCCCACCCAGTTCTCCGCCTTTTGTCACGTGACCAATCAGCAGCATCGGCACGTTGGATTCTTTCGCTGTTTCCAAAAACCGTACCGTTGATGCTCGAATTTGATTCACACTCCCGGGTTCGCCGTCCACTGCAGATGACGCAACAGTTTGAATGGAATCAATCACCACCAATGCGGGTTTCATATCCAAAACTGTTTTACAAATCACCTCAACGTGCTCTTCTCCTAAAAACTGGAGATGTGATTGATCAATCTGTAAACGGTCCAGACGCAATTTCAGTTGTGCGGCAGACTCTTCGCCTGAAACATACAACACGTCGCGCCCCAAACGGCCTGCAATTTGCGCGACGAGTGTCGATTTACCAATGCCAGGATCCCCACCAAGCAGCATCACGGCGCCGGGAACGATTCCTCCTCCAAACACACGATCGCATTCGGTGATTCCAGTTGATAGACGCGCCACAGTATCTGCGGAGATCTGCGTAAACGCAGTCGTGTGAGCAGCGCGCACTGTTGCAAGCGCCTCGCGGCGTTGTGCTTTTGGTGTTTCGGCTTCGGCTGCCGATTCCTTTTCCAGTGTCCCCCATTTTCCGCACTCCGAACACCGGCCGGCCCATTTTGGACACTGTGCATCACAATTCCCACATCGGTAGACTGTCGACATACTACTTGTACTGCCCGGGTGAACAAAGTGAATCGGAGCTTCCTCCAATTTGGTGATGCCACCACTCAATGCAAATGCGGCTAAACCCGGCAGACTGCATCATGGTATTGAGTGCGATCACGGAATTGCGCAAATTGGTTGTGCAATTCGAACCAGATTGACTCACCATGCACGAGTCGTGCCAACTCGAACTGGCGTATCCAGTTGTCGTCACGTATTTTCCACCGCCTGTATTCTTCCAACTGATATCTAGTGCATTTCCGTACCCATGGCGCGATTTGCCAGGCTTTGCTGCCTGGTTGCATGTTCCGCATGCTCCACCTGGACACGAACCTGTTGTTTCCTTACTTTGGTAGCAGGCCCACAATCGCTCTTGCGTGTCAAGGCTACGGTTGGCGCTTGCGATCACCAGCTTCATCCCTTGGTATTCTGCGTTATCGCGCAACAGCTTGAGTGCACTGGACAAGGCATCAAATGTGGTTTGAGTAATGTGCGGCTCAGAGGCCTGATTTTCAAGATACGGTTTCAAATCTGACGGCAGTCCCTCCTCAGAAGTCATGTAGCTGATCAACGTCGGGTCGTCGGAAATTTCGCCGCTGAGCATTGCTGCAGTACTTGTGGTCACGGGCTCACGAAATTCAATGGTTGATTGTTCCAGTTCGGCGTATCCCACCAACGCGGGATTAATGGTATTGAGCAATACATACGACATCAGCGCAATGAGCAAACCAATAATCGCATTGGTGACGCCTCCTTTTGCAACGGTAATGGCCTCGGAATTTCCACCCGCAGTCACCCACCGAAATCCGTTAAACATAATCATGACCGCAGCAACGATACCGATGGAGCCTACAATAAACTCATAGGCTTTAACGATGTAGTTTGCGAGATAGGGGTCATTCAGGCCTTTCGTCGCACCAATACCCACTTCCAACGTAATTGTTTGTGCTGTTGCAACGATTGGGATACTCAAACACAACATCATCACAGTGATTGCCCGGCGTGTGGTGAATAGGAATGTAGTGCGTTGAGACATTACTGCGTCGTTTTTGCGATTTCTGCAGCTACAAGAGCATTCAGCTCTTCATATGTTGTCGAGCCCGTGTAGAGCGTTCCATTGATATAGTATGCTGGAGTCTCCTGTAAATCAAATGTGCGCGCAATGAAATAGCCCTGCACAACAAGAGATTTTTTTTCTTTTGTCTGCAGGCAACTCGAGAATTCGCTGGTGTCGAGCCCGACACTTTCCGCAATATCCAACCACGGGCTTTGCACAAAACTCTTCTGCTGAGCAAAAAGTGCATCATGGTACTCCCAAAATGCCTCTTGATCCTGCGCACACCGCGCCGCCAGTGCTGCGGTTTCAGAGAAGAGGTGCTCTTTTGGCAACGGAAAGTCCTTCCACACAACACGCACATCATTCGGATAGTTGACAACAAGCCGAGCAAACACCTCTGCCATCACTGCACACGCCTCGCACTCAAAATCTCCAAATTCAACAATTGTGACGGTCGGTTGCGCTGCACCAATCTGAGGGTCGCTGGACAGTGGCTGTGGTGTGCCTGCACGGACATCCTGTGGCACAACCGTCACCAACGGGTCCCCGGTGACCGCCTGGGAATTCGTCGCAGACGCGTTCGTATTCGCGTTTGTCGATGTGCTTTCCGACGTTGCACGATCAACCATCAACCGTGCAGCCAACAGCACAAGCAAACAGACAATTGCTAGAGAGAAAAAAAGTGTCGAACGCGTAGACGTCATACTACTGTAATCGTACCTTCACCAACTGATTCGTTTGCGAGTCACGGAAATACAGCTGCGAACCGTTAGACGAAACAACCATGTTTTCAACCGAGTACACAGCCTGGCCGTTGGCATCCACAGGTGTCGCGACTTTTGTTTTTGTACCAGTCACCAGATTGATTTTGTAAATATCATCCGGCACGCCTTCAAGGATGTCTGGCTCTAACCCAAAGCCGTACTCCTGACTGGATGGCACACCGCAATACACAGTTGTGGAATCACTGCTGAACGCACATTTGTCAGCAAACGTATTCAGTTTCAATTCACGACGGTTGTCGCCGATCGAATCTCCGTCTGCCGCAACGATCCAGAGCGATGGCTTGTAGTCTGTGCTGCTGGAGTAGACGCTATACAACAAGTTTTTCCCGTCTGTGGAATACTGGCTTTGCAATCCGCGTCCTTCAACAATCGTGCCTTTGAAGTTCTCTCCTTTCAGGCCCACAAAGCCCACTTCCTGACGATTCAAATCAATAAATTCAGCGTAGGATGCGGCGACTTTCCCGGTTGGTGACCATTCCACGTCCACACGATCAGCATGGTTGCCGAGCGACTCCAGTGTGCGGGCTGATGAACCATCTGGATTGGACACGGCGAGTACGCGACGTTCGGGATCAATGTGCATGTACTTAAAGGCAATCTGGCTCGATGTCGGCGAAAAATCAAACTCCTCAAACTCTTTTGGCAGCGTCACCTGCTTCCCGGTATCGAGGTTGTAGTAAATATTGGATCCATCCGGAAACTCTAAGATGGTTTCGTTCGTGGTGTCAGCCCACGCAACCGTTTCCACGCCGCGGAATTGCGCATCTCCAATTTGAGTAATGTTGCCGTTCCCGTCCACCTTGTAGAATTTCCCACTTTCGGGATCGTAGTAACGCACTGACCCGTCTTTTGCGACTGCCGGCTCCTGCGCTGCAACTTGCGGTGTGAGCACTTCCGTTTCGGTAAGCCCTCCAGACGCAACGCTGTCCACTCCAGGGAGGCCTGTCGTGGGAGCATTCACGTTGCCTGTGGGAATATTGAGGTTACTTAAAATATCGTTGATATTCGGAAGACCGCCGCCGTTGACGTTATTCACATTTTCGTTCGTGGGGCCTTCCCCTGGACGGGCAAAAAACACGACATACAAAATGTATCCGATTGCAATTGCCGCTAATAACAGCAGCACTGCGTAGAGAATCCGTTTGGTCGTTGGTGAGAGTGTCATAGGTGTATTATTGACATATTTCTTCGGTAGTCCAATCTTGAACACAGATACGGCTTACGCAGTCATCTGAGCTCGTACTCACCTGATCACATTTTGCGCCCGCGGCTCCAGTCGTGCACTGATTTTCACCGCAAAATCCAGAGTCGCACTCGTTGTTACCATCACAATCATCTCCTTCAGACCCATCAGTGCATGTGGAGTCGCCAGGGCGATCGTCGGCTTCCACGCAGTACAAGCCCACACCACATTCCGCGTTATTCTTATCACAATCGTCTTTCTCTGCCTTTGGAGCACACTTGTAATTTGAACATTTATACGCCGTGGCGCAATCCGAGTCGTTATAGCAGATGACACCATCAGTCCCATCTCCCGTTGAGCACTGATCAACACCCGCGGATGTATTACACACACCAGATGCACACTCCGTATCCTCTTCGCAAAACTCACCGTTTTCTCGCCCGGTCGCTTCAAAACAACGCTTAAAGCCGTAGCCGGTATCGATGCATGTTGCTCCACCAGTGCAGTCTTTATCCTCTTTGCACGTTTCTCCACTGGTCGACTCTGTGCACGTTCCGGCGGTCGTTGTTGAATTGCCAATACAGTCCAAATCTCCTTGGCAGTTGTCTGTGTTCTGGCATGCCACACCACTAGGAATCACATCCGTACCCACTGGTCGGCACGCAAACACTTTCCCGTCTCCGGTTCCCACATTCACACATTCACATCCACCGTCGTACGCACAGTAGGATACCGATGCGCATTCGGAAGCGTTTTCGCTTGGGCAGGTGGTCCACGTCGTTGTGGCCGTGCTGTTGCTAAAATCCAAGGACTTGGGACAGATATCAACGAGATTCACCAGTTGCGCATTCACCGTATACAACAACACGTAGGACATCAATGCAATGAGCAAGCCAATAATGGCATTGGTGACTCCGCCTTTTGCGACCGTAATGGCCTCTGCGTTTCCCCCTGCAGTCACCCAACGGAATCCATTGAACATAATCATCACCGCAGCAATGATCCCAATGGAACTCACAATAAATTGATAGACCTGCGAAACATAGTTGGTGAGCCCAGTGGATTGTTTGGACGATCCAATACCAACCTCCAACGGTATCCCTGGCGAGAGATCACACGATGATGTGGCGTACACAAAAGGGGCGGCTGCGACAACAACGAAACCAACGATCATGACTGACAAAAAAATGTGTGCAGCTTTCGACATATTAATCAGCAATAGCATTATACAGTATATCAAATAAAGCCTTGGCTGGGCTAAACTGACTGAAAAAATCAAAAATGCCTTTCAACCCTTCAAAGTCGCCAGTTGAAAGTGCAACGATGGCATAAATCATCAACCCGATGATGGTAAATAGTGCGAGAATCATTACGAAAATCAAAAATTCCAAAAAGAGGATCAGAAGAAAGAGCAATTTTTGCAAGGTATCGGGCTCTTCAAACTTCCCAATGGCTGGCAATCCAAACGATTGAATGATTCCCAAAAAAGGGAGATCTGGCAGGAAGTAGTAGGCAAAAAAATGCACATTAATGTACGCGAGTGACAGCAAGCTGGGATCCTCCCAGACAGAGACAAACATTTGCCACAGAAATATCCGCGATCCTGGAAATGGTTCCATTTTTGATGCAGCGCCTTCCAGGCCCTGTGCGCCCTTGGCAGCATCAGCTCCTTGTTTGGCTTTTGCCCCTTGTTTAGCTTGGTTGAGTTCCGCAGCTTGGCCTGCCTCGCTACCAC
>SBBP01000070.1 GCA_005239655.1 Candidatus Microgenomatus auricola
CACGAACGAATCAGCACACCCAGGGCCCAATTGTTGATTCCGACGGCGATGGATTGCTCGACACCGAAGAGCAGACACTTGGTACGGATAGCACCCGTATTGATACCGATACCGACGGTCTGACTGATCGCCAGGAAGTTCGAATTTACGAAACCGATCCCAAAGACAGCGATACCGACAGTGATGGATACGAGGATGGCACAGAAGTCCGCAACTTCTATAACCCGAATGGCAGCGGACGACTCCTCAATGTGAACGAAGCAATCAATCAATTTGTCAATTCGAATGTAAATTCATAACCTATGTTTGAAGGCATATCGATACCGCCCCAACCGTCGTCATCGAGTAATCAACCCGCGTCTCCTGGACTTGGGCAGCCGGAGCAGGTGAGTCCGCCGCAACGGATCTACACGATGCCGGAAAAATTTATGCAGCCACGGAAGGCGGCTGCATCCGGCAAGGCAAAAAAATGGATTGTGATCGCGACTATCTGCGGAGCGATACTTCTTGTTTTGGTTGCCATCATTGTGTATGCCTTTCAAGTGTCTTCCTCGCAACGTGGAGGCACACAAAATATAAACGTGAGCGGAGTGATCAACGACCAGGTCAACGGCGCAAACGAGAACGATAATCAGAATGCGAACGAAAACGCCAATCAGAGTGGTAACGAGAATGATAACAGCAATAGTGGTGCGACGTTGAATGTGAATGTCGACGACACTCTGGGCAACAACATTAACGCCGGATTATTTCCAAACCGCAATACGAATACGAACAGCAATACGAGTAGTACGATCCCGCCTTCCGATCGTTCTGATGTTGGCGACGGGCGCGATAAAGACCGTGATGGACTGACCGATGTTGAAGAGGATCTCTACGCGACACGCTTTGATAAGCCGGACTCTGATAAAGACGGGTATGTGGATGGGACAGAAGTGCGCAATCTCTTTTCTCCAACCAACGAAGGGGAAACACTGCTCGAAAGCGGAGCGGTGATTGAATACGCTCAAGCCGAATTCGGATGGTCCATCTACTATCCGGCAGACTGGATTGCAGAACCGGTGAATGATACAAAAACAGAAGTGATGTTTGCTTCCGACACAGTGGATGGTGAATTTGTCGAAGTGTTAGTCACCGAGAATACGAAACACCAAACAGCGGCGGAGTGGTATGCCGCGCTCTATGAAGATGTTGATCCCGATGATTTTGAAGCGGTCACACTCGGCAAACTCCAAGGAATCGTTACTCCCGATGGGTTTGCGTACTATCTTGCGGACGATCAGTACATTATTGGCATCATCTATAACTTTGGTACGAAGGATGAAGTGCAGTTTCGAACCACATTTGAAATGATGGCAGAGAGCTTTGTGTACACTGCTGTGAAAACAGAAGACACCGACGATACGAACAGTAACAGTAACGCGAACAGCAATACGAACAGCAACTCAGCCAATACGAACTCATGAACATTGAGATTAATCGTGCTGTCCCGCTTCCATCACTGACCAACGCCTTCGCTCAACGATTGTGTCGAGCTACGCAACAGGTCGTACGCATACCTCAACCGTATCAACTCTCCATTGCCATTGTGTCCAACCGCACCATACAACAGATGAATCGCATCTACCGCAAAAAGGATTGCCCCACAGATGTCCTCTCCTTTCGTTATGGAGCGGATTCAGCAGAAGTCGTCCTCTCTGCGCAAAAAGTGCGTTCTCAGGCAAAGGCGTACGGCCACACACAACGCATGGAAGCGGCATTTCTTCTCGTGCATGGAGTGTTGCATACACTTGGATGGGATCACGAACGCTCAGCGCGTGAAGCAAAAAAGATGCGAGCATTGGAAGTGCAAATTTTACAACGATGTGGTATCGATTGCGCACGGTAAGGAAAAGCGTCCGGTACGCATGGCGGGGGTTGCGGTACGTCTTTTTGCACGAACAGAATTTTCGCATTCAACTGGTGATCGCGTTTGTCGTGCTTCTCGTCATGCTTGCATTGCGTATTCACGCATGGGAGACCGTTGCCCTCGTACTGATGATGTGTGTTGTACTCATTTTGGAGATTTTAAATACCGTCGTTGAACGATTTGTCGATATTTTGAAACCACGACTCAACGAGTACAGTCAAATCATCAAAGACATGATGGCCGCGGCGGTTTTTTTGGCAGCAGTGGCTTCCGCAGTGGTCGGGTGTGTTATTTTTTATCCCTATCTCCGTGTTCTCATCACGTAAAGTATGATATACTACTCACAAACGTTGTAGATATACACACCTATGGCACGTGACGACATCATTACAGGGATTGATATCGGCTCAACCACTATTCGTATTGCCTGCGGGCAAGTGAAACCAACACGCGACGAACCAAGCGCCGTGCATATTATCGGTGCAGCGGAGTCGCCAGCGGAAGGTATCAGCAAAGGAGCGATCACAAGCATTGAAGATGCCGTATCCAGCATTTCTTCAGCCCTCGAGAAGTCTGAGCGCATGACTGGAGTCCCGATTGAGCATGCGATCGTGAGTGTGAACGGCGCCCATGTGAGCGCGCAGGAGAGTCATGGAGTTGTGGCCGTTTCCAAAGCCAATGGCGAAATTGGCGAAGACGATGTTGAGCGTGTGGTTGAAGCAGCCCAGAGCGTTGCCACTCCACCAAACTACGAAATACTGCATGTCATTCCGCGCTCGTTTGCCGTCGACAACCAAAAGAATATCAAAGATCCCACCGGGATGACGGGAATCAAACTCGAAGTCGATACGCAAATTATCTTGGGGATGACATCGCAGATCAAAAACATCACCAAATCGATCTACCGAACAGGCGTCGACATCGATGAACTGGTTGTTTCTGTGTTGGCTTCTGCAGAAAGTGTCTTGACGAAACGCCAAAAGGAATTAGGCGTGGCCGTGCTGAACATCGGCGGAACCACCACCAGTC
>SBBP01000165.1 GCA_005239655.1 Candidatus Microgenomatus auricola
AACTGCACAGAAGGTACAAAATTTATCACACCCATTTTGAATGGGAATTAACGCCTTGAACGCTGAACTTCGACGGGGCGAAATCGCCCAGAAACTCTTCGGTGCGGCGACGCCGTACTCCTCAAGCATCCGTGGCATCTGCGGTACTTGGTCGAGTTTCACCACCAAATCAAACAACTTCAAAAATTTCTTTTCGTCGGCCGGTAAAATACACCCCGACACAAATGTGACCAACTGTTCCTTTGCTTTTCGCTGATTCCACAGATGCACCTTCCCATAAATACGATCGATTGCGGATTGGCGAATCGAACAGGCGATGATACCAATCAGATGTGCTTCTTGCTCCGTGGCCGCGGCAGAATATCCAATCGAATCTAAAACGCCAGCAATACGCTCAGCATCAGCTTTGTTTGTCGCGCACCCCAATGGAATCAAAAAATATTTCATGCGTGCATGACTATACCAGTTTTACTGTTCACGGTCAATCTACAATTGAAGCGACTTGTCTTTGATCAACTGTTGTGCGTTTTTGATAAACTCGTCTTTCGCAATCGGTTTTGCTTCTTTTTCGCCACGCATACGCACCATCAAGTCAGCGGACTCCATTTCCTTATCACCGATCACCAGCATGTAGGGATGTTTCATCTTTGCGGCCTTGCGAATCTTATTGCCGACCGTTTCATTCGAATCATCAATTTCAATACGCAAACCTGCATCGCGGAACTCCTGAGCCAATTTTTCACAGAACTCAACATGGCTGCTGCCAACAGAAATCAGCATCACATGCGTCGGAGATAACCACAGTGGAAACTCGCCGGCGTAACGCTCGATCAAAAACGCCATGGTGCGCTCAATTGCTCCGATTGACGAACGGTGGATGACAATCGGTTGAACGTCTTTTCCGTTCGCATCCGTATACACCACCTTGAACCGGTGTGGCAAGCAGAAATCATACTGCACCGTAAACGCTGTATCTTCCTTCCCCATCACATTCTTCATTTGCACATCGATTTTCGGTCCGTAGAAGGCCGCTTCTTTTTCTGCTTCGAAAAACGGTACCCGCAATTCCTTCAACACTTCACGTAAAACCTGTTCGCCACGATCCCACAACGCATCGTCTTTAAAGTACTTCTCGTCATCAGTGCGATCGCCGAGCGACAAACGATAGCGATAATCCTCACCAGCCTTCATACCAAAAATATTCGTGAAGTATTCAATCAAATCAATCACGCGCTTGATTTCCTCCTTTGCCTTGTCAGGCTCGACAAAGATATGCGCATCTGCCAGCGAGAAGCTACGCACACGGAGCAAACCCGTTAACTCGCCAGATTTTTCATACCGATACAACTGGGCAATTTCGGCATATCGTAAGGGCAATTCACGGTAACTCCGCAGACGGCTTTGGAACAGCTGAAAATGATGTGGGCAGGTCATGGGACGCATAATCATTTCATCCTCATCAACCTGCATCGTTGGATACATGGTGTCCTTGTAGTACGGAAAGTGCCCTGAGGTGCGATATAAGTCCACTCGCGCAATATCTGGCGTATAGACGTGTTTGTACCCACGCTTGATTTCCTCATCAACCACTGCGCGCTCTAACTCACGCCGTATCGTTGAACCACGTTCCGTGAAGAGCGGCAAACCCTTGCCCACCAAATCAGAAAACACAAACAAATCCAAATCCTTGCCCAGTTTACGATGATCACGTAGGCGCGCCTGTTCCAAGCGATCTAAATGCGCGTGCAATCCATCCTTGGAGGGGAAGCACGTCCCATAAATACGCGTCAACATTTTGTTCTTCTCGTCACCGCGCCAGTAGGCTCCCGCAACAGAAAGGAGTTTGAAATGCCGCAATTCTTTTTTGGGATCCTCTGCATGCCCACCTTTACACAAATCCAAAAAGTTGCCCGGATCGTTTTCAGTAATCATTTTGCCTGACTGGGCAAACTCTTCAATCAGTTCCAACTTATAAGGGTTATCTGCAAAATCTTTCCTCGCTTGTTCGACAGACACTTCTCGTGCCACAAATTCGCTCCACGTTTTCAAAATCTCACGCATTTTTTCTTCTATCTGCGCAAAATCTTTTTCGGACAGTGTAACATCGCCCATATCAAAATCCTGATAAAAACCGTTCTCGATCGATGGACCGATGGCGTTCTTTGCGTTCGGCCAAATCTGTTTCACTGCCGCAGCCAGCAAATGCGCACACGAATGGCGCAGGTGTTCCAATTGTTCTTCGTTCATACTCTCAAAAAAATAAAAACCCCATTCTCTTGGGGCCCTTCCGGGCGGTTCCACCCAATTTCCTTTATGATGCAAAGGCGCACCACAAAAGCACTCTTGAAAAGAAGTGTACTCCCTTCACTGTGCAATGTCAAACTATTCAATCCTCACCGTAATATTATCCGGAAGCCGTGGTGTTCGTGTCACCCAAAATGGTGAAAATTCAACAGAAACCGATTCCACCTCAGTAAACGACCGTAGGTAGGCATCAACCTCGGCACTCGTTTTGTTGAGCAGCTGGTCACGATCGAGGATTTCATGTTCATCAGTAATCACCAACGGAGCTTGTACGATAATGCTCAGGTCAGCGTTCGTAGCGTCTTCATGCAACTGATCAAATGCAACTCGAATGTGCTCTGTTGTCAGATCAGATTGCAACGCCATCCCCTCAGGAATAGAATCGGCAATTGCAGATTCAATGAATTCCACAAGTGCAGACGTATCCAATACGGGGAGCGCTACAGTCACGCCTTGTGTCGCGGTAAATGAACTAGCCTCATCACCAGCAACAACACTGACTTCGTCAGAGGTCACCGCGACTATACTCCCTGCGCTTGGAATAAATGGATCCGGCGGCAAACCTTCACGACTGCGTAACTCTTCAGTAAATCGCTGTTGCGCTTCGTCGAGTACACTCTGCTGCGCCGCCAGTTTTGCGTTTGCAATATCATTCTGCGTTACAACACCGACATTCAATTCACCACCAGTCATCGCACTGCTGCTCGTCGCATAAATATCATCTTTCAACCCTTCCCACAACGCAACGATTTCAAACCGCGATGGACCGATGTCGCCCGAAACACCCTCTTGATCGGCCTCAACAGGAACATCAACTGATCCACCGGCAGGAACAACAACAAATTCCTTTGTACGGAACAACACCCCTTCAGTCGAAAGCAGCCGTGTCGTTACGGCAAGTGGTTGGTCTGCTGAGTAGTTGTTTACAATCGTCACTGTACCCGATGACTTTCCACTCCGCGATTCTGTTGAAGTAATATCCGTATACGTTGCAGTTCCTTCCGCGTCTGTTAGCAAAATTGTTCCTCCAAGTTCTTGCACCGTCGACGTCAGTGTGATTTCCGTTGTCACTTCATGTGCAACAACTACAATTGTAGTTTTCGCAAACGAAAAATAGAGAATCAAAATAACGAGTAGGGCGGTGAGCAAAACAAACCCTCCCACAATTTTATTATAATATTTCTCGATGCGTGAACCTCCAAGTGTATGTATTTTTTTCTTTGTTGCCATTACATTTATGCTACCACACGAACCGCTTCATGTCCAAGAAGCTGTTGAATTTTCGGCGCGCACTGCAGAGAAACCGTTGTATGTGTATCAATGGTTTTCTCCTGAACAGCTAAAAACGCAGGAACATCGCCCGGGTGGGCGCGCAGGAGTTCCGTCACCTGGATAAACGTCGTTTTCTTCACGTGTGCAGGCATCACGACATAGAGTTTCATCTGTTCAGGACGAAATGTCTGCGCCTCCTCAACCAGAATCTTCACTGTACCGTCTTTGTCATCCAACGTACCACGCAACATCAACAAGCTATCCTCAACCCACAGATGTGTCGTTCGTTTGAGTACTTTGGGAAAGACAATGCCCTCAATTTCAGCGGTGTGATCAGCAAACCCAACGAAAAACATCGGCTCTCCTGCTTTTGTTGTGACTCGTTTCACACTGGTCACCATTCCGATCAGCGAAATTTGTCGACCCGAAGGATGCTCCTTCAGTGTGTTAAATGGCGATGAAAGATATTGTAACGCACTGGCGTGCGGCTCAAGCGGATGGCCTGAAAGAAAAAGGCCCAGCAACTCTTTTTCCCAATCCAGTTTTGTGCGTTCACGAACCGGTGGAGCAGGGGAGAGCGTCATGCGCGGCTGTTGCTCTGGTGCAAGGGCACCAAACAAGTTTCGTTGACCTGAGGACACTTCTGCCTGCTGACGCTTTGCATACTGGAGCAGCACGTCGATATTCATCAGCATCTGGTTGCGCTCGCCGAGACTATCCAACGCACCAACTTTGATCAAACTCTCCAACGATTTCTTGTTGAGATCCTTATCATGCACACGACTCAATAGGTCTTCTAATCTCCGAAATGGTCCACGCGTGTTTCGCTCAGCAATAATGACATCGATAATATGCTCACCTAAATTTTTGATCGCCTGCAGTCCAAAACGGATGTCTGAAAGTTTTTCTGATGCCTCGCCACGTACAACAACAGAAAACGATGGCTGACTTTCATTCACATCTGGGGGAAGCACGCGAATGCCCAGTGACTGTGCATGATGCACTTCAATCGCCACGCGATCGGAATCAGCGTGATCAGCACTCAGCAGTGCAGCCATAAACTGAGCGGGATAGTGGGCTTTCAGATACGCGGTACGGTAAGCGATCATGGCATAGCATGCGGCATGGGAACGATTAAACCCATAGCGGGCAAATGGCAAAATAAAATCCCAAATTTTTTGCGCATTGTTTTTTGTGATGCCATGTCGCACCATACCTTCCATCAGCAACGCTCCCTGTTCATCAAGCAAGGCTTTATTCTTTTTTGCAACGGCTTTGCGGAGTGTGTCGGCCTGACCATACGAAAATCCTGCAAGCTGCCGAGCAATTTCTGATACCTGTTCCTGGTAGACCGCAATGCCATACGTTCGGCTGAGAATCGGCTTTAACCGCTCATCAAGATAGGTAATGGCACGACGACCATGCTTGCCATCGATGTAGTGCGGAATAAACTCCATTGGGCCAGGGCGATAGAGCGACACCATCGCAATGATGTCCTCAAACTCCGTCGGCTGGAGTTGTTTCAAATACCGACGCATCCCAGAACTTTCAAGTTGGAAGACGCCGATGGTGTTCGCCGCTTGGAGCAGTGCGAACGTTGCGTCATCCTGCAGCGAAATCTGATTCATATCAACGCGCACTCCAAGAGATGCCGCAATTTCATCGAGCGTTTTCTCAATAATCGTCAAATTTTTTAAACCCAAAAAATCCATTTTCAGCAGCCCGAGGGCCTCAATCGGCTTCATGGAATACTGTGTAATGACCGTGCGGCTCTCTGCATCAGCGTACTGCAGCGGTACATGCTTCGTGAGTGGGCCTTTGGTGATCACCACGGCGCACGCATGCGTCGATGTGTGACGTGCGACCCCTTCCAATTTTTTTGCAACAGTCAACAGCCGCTCAGCGTCTGGATCCTGCGCCACAAGTGTTGCAAGCTCTGGAACATGCGCCAATGCATCGTGCAGTGTTGCGAACATCGGAATCATTTTGGCGATGCGATCACAGTAACCGTAGGAAAAACCCATCACCCGCCCCACGTCACGCACTGCAGCCCGTGCGGCCATTGTTCCAAAAGTGATAATCTGCGCAACGTGGTCCTTTCCGTATTTTTCTTCAACATAGCGCAGCACATCATCGCGACGGATGTCCGCAAAATCCGTATCGATATCGGGTTGCGATACACGTTCAGGATTGAGAAAACGCTCAAAGAGCAACTGATAATGGATGGGGTCAATGTCGGTAATGTTCGTCAAATACGAGACGAGCGATCCCGCTGCAGATCCACGTCCCGGACCAACGGCGATGCCTTGCTGCTTGGCCCAATTCACAAAATCCTGAACAATCAAAAAGTATGATGCAAAACCAGTTTTCTGAATGACATCTAACTCATACTCCAGCCGCTGCAGGACAGCGGGTGTCGCTGTACCAAACCGACGCTGCACACCTTCGACACACAACTCTCGAAGTCGCTCGTCTGCATTCACCGAGTCTGGCAATCGAACCGCCGGCATCTGAATCACACCAAACTGCAATTCAATATTCACACGTTCAGCAATCTTCAGCGTGTTATCCACAGCACCAGGAAAGTCGATAAATCGTTCGCGCATGTGTTGTGCGGTCGCAAGAGAGTAGTCACCGTCGCGCATACTCAATCGGCTCGTATCAGATAAAAGGCTTTTGGTTTGAATGCACACCAGAACATCTTGCGCCTCGCGGTCCTCAAGGTGAATATAATGCGAATCCGCTGTTGCAACAAGTGGAATGCCGAGCCGATGATGAAGTTCGAGTAATGCGCTATTCACGACCGCTTGGTCGGGAGTATGTGGATTATGTTGGACTTCCATGAAATAGCGATCCGGTCCAAACACCGTATAAAATTTGTGTGCGACAGCTTCTGCTCGCTGCATGTCGTGATTCCGAACTGCTCGTGCGAGTTCGCCGGAAAGGCACCCGCTGAGCACAATCAACCCTTCGCGGTGTGCTGAGAGCAGATCAAAGTCGATGCGTGGCTTGTAGTAAAAACCCTCAAGATGAGCGATGGTCGCAAGCTGTACCAAATTTTCATACCCCGTTGTGTTCTCCGCAAGCAGGATGAGATGATATGGCCGCTCTCGCGGATCACGATCAGCAATGGTTTTTGGTGCCACATAGGCCTCGATCCCGATGATCGGTTTGATACCGTGCGCCTTCGCTTCTTGGTAAAATTCAATCGCACCGTAGAGATTGCCATGATCGGTCAACGCAACCGCCGGCATTCCCATGCGCTGGACTGCCGAAACTAACTCTGGAATTTTCGGAATACCATCGAGCAGCGAATAATGACTATGCGTATGCAAGTGTACAAATGACATAGGAGTCTTCGTATGATATCATAGCCCTAGACTAATCCATAGCACTTTTTATGGTCAAAATAAAAACACGCATTCCGAGTCAGATCACAAAAAAACGATTCCTGTTTGACCTATTAATGGTTCCGTATGCCATCATTACTGTCG
>SBBP01000153.1 GCA_005239655.1 Candidatus Microgenomatus auricola
ATCTATTCACAGGAATGATCACAGCGCCAATACTTATTTTGGGTGGGAACGGAATGCTCGGGCAGGATTTGTCACGGGCATTTTTGGATCAACAGCCGATTGTATGGGATCGTGAAGAATTGGATATCACGGATGCAGAGGCGGTGAACGCCGCCTTTGCAAAATTGCAGCCACGAACCATCATCAACGCCGCTGCCTATAATTTAGTCGACAAAGCAGAGGAAGACGCTGGTTTTGCTATTGCAATGGCCGTCAATGCCACCGGCCCTGCGCATCTTGCACGTGCGGCAAAGGCGATCGGAGCAACCGTTGTGCACTATAGTACGGATTACGTCTTTGATGGTTTGAACACGAACGGATATACCGAAGACGATGCTCCAAACCCACAGAGTCGTTATGCGCAATCGAAGCGAGCTGGAGAGGAAGCCGTTTTGGCTGAAGGTGGCAACACCTACATCATTCGTACCTGTCGGTTGTTTGGCCAGCCTGGCATCGCTGACGGATCGAAGCAGAGTTTTGTGGATCTCATGCTTTCGATCGCAAAACAACGGAACACCATCAATGTCGTTGACGAGGAAGTGGCGTCACCAACATATACAGTCGATCTTGCACATCACACTCGGCTACTGCTTGAAGGTGACTACCGGTCGGGAATTTATCACGCAACAAACAGCGGCGCCTGTACATGGTACGAGTTTGCGCAAGAGATTTTTCGTCAAACTAAGCAAACGGTTACACTGAATCCCGTGCCAGCCAGCGCATTCCCCCGGCCTGCACAGCGACCAGCGTACTCGGCATTACGCAACACAAAACTTCCAGCCATGCGCTCTTGGCAGGATGCACTGGCAGCATACCTTGCCACGCGCGTATAAGTGATTACTCTTCAAACAGTAGCAAATCAAACACGCGGTCATCCGCAGACCTGAAATAGAGATGCTGTTCCTCAGCAACGAGTTCATGTGCGCCAGCAGTCTGTGAAAGTACCCACCGCTGGTAATGGGTTCGTTCATCGTGCTCTATTGCAGAAATTTCATTCGCGTCACTCAAAAAAACATATCCACTACTGGGATGCCATGTGGCATCGCGTAGCGACGTGCTTTGGCGTCTCAACAGCGTCGAGGATTGCTTTTCAAGATCATAGATCCACACTTCAACAGTGGTGATGAAAAGCAACTCGCTTTGGTCTGGATTCCATTCTGCATCGATGATGGCATTTCCGAGTCGCTGCATACCTTCAATGTCTGTCGGCGACTGGAGTAACCATGTGGAATCATTGACGTCATCGACAAGCAGTGTGCGCGGACCCTCAAGTAGGCGTAGAGAGTCTGGATGTGGGTATCCGTTATCCGTATAGAAGCGGGTTTCTTCAGCCGTGAGCGTACGCAACGTGGGTGCCGTGGCAACTGGTGGAGATGTGACTTCTGTCGCCGGCTGTTTTTTGAAGAGAATCACTTCAGGAAAAATTGCCGATTTTCCTTCGGCGAGAATAACTTCGGTGTTCCAGTCGTGGTAACCATCCGCACGCAACTTCACACTGTATGTTCCTGGTGCCAGAATTTCACCGTACGGCGTGTGAGAATTTTTTGATTGAGCATCTGACCGATTGACATCATTCAGTATAACGTTTGCTCCGTCAGGCCTTGACTCAATGGAGAGCAGCGCATGTTCAGTGACCGTCCCAGTCTGTGTGTTGAGTCGATAGCCAGAGGCATAGGCAATAACAAGCAGAATCAGCGGAACAGAGCAGACAATGAAAAGCCAAAAGAGCAGTGCACGACTCCTGCGTTTTGCCAATTGACTCTGGTCAGTCATTTCAGTATACTTGCAAAGTATTTTTTCATGGTATGGATTCATTTATCATTCACGGAGGCAAAGCATTGCGTGGTGAGATCGCGGTCAACGGTGCAAAGAATCACGCACTAAAACTCATCCCCGCCTGTTTTTTATCTGCTGGTGAAACGACCATTCAGAATGTTCCCGTTGTTGAAGATGTCTCGCGCTTGATCGAAATTGTAGAGGAGATTGGTGGTCGCGTCAATCGGACAGAACACACGGTACGCATCACACCTCCACACGATTTTTCTGGTATTTTGCCAACAGAGATTGTTCCAAAATTGCGTGCATCGATCGTTCTCGTTGGTCCGCTACTGGCGCGGTATGGCAGTGTGAAGCTCCCTCATCCTGGCGGCTGCAATCTGGGCAAACGACCGATCGACATATTCGTGCGAGGATTCAAGTCGCTGGGCGCATCCGTTGACAATGATGGTGATGCACAGCTGTTTACTGCACCACACGGTTTGCGTGGAGCCGACTTCGTTTTTCCAGTGGTCAGTGTCACGGGGACTGAAACGCTTATGATGGCTGCAGTGTTGGCCGAAGGCAGAACAACACTCTATCATGCGGCGTGCGAGCCAGAGATTGTGGCCCTCGCAGACTACCTGAATGCACACGGAGCGCACATTACGGGTGCAGGAACACACACCATCACAATTGATGGCATGGGTAAGGATGGGCGACTGTCATCCGGGACAGCTGAGGTGATCCCTGACCGAATTGAAGCAGGATCATTCCTCTTTTTGGCCGCAGCTACACGGAGCCCGTTGACAATTACTCGCTGTAACCCCCAGCATTTGCGCGTTCCAATACAAATGTTGTCTGAGTGCGGTGTTCAGGTATCCGTCACAAACGATACCATGACCGTTCATCCGGCAAAGACATTCACCAGCCATAGTATTGTGACGCATGAATATCCAGGTTTTCCGACGGATTTACAGGCGCCGATGACCGTGTTTCTGACTCAAGCCACTGGGCAAAGTCTTGTGCGAGAAACGATTTATGACGGAAGGCTTTTTTACACCGATGCAGTCAACACACTTGGCGCAAAAATCACACTACTGGACTCCTATCGCGCCATTATTGATGGGCCAACACCCCTCCGCGGAAAAGATGTTGACAGTCCAGATATTCGTGCTGGCATCGCGTTGGTGATCGCAGGATTGCTTGCGAAAGGGAAAACGACGATTCACAATGTTTACCAAATTGACCGAGGATATGAACACATTGAACAACGACTCCAATCCATTGGTGCCGATATCACCCGTGTCGCCTGAGCCAACCACGCGTCGATCTCGACGTACATTTTTGGCGACTATTCTCTTTATCATTTTTGCATGTGGCTTGGCACTGGGATTCGTGTTGGGTGTTTTTCAACGGACAGGTGAGGTGACCTACGAAGATGCGCGTGCAGCATTACACCTTGATCGAACAGAGGACCGTACAGACGAAACCGTTGAGATGAGTTTATTCTGGAAGGTTTGGGACCTGGTTCGCGAGAGACACGTCGATCAGCCAGTGAATGAAACAGACCTCTTCTACGGATCGATTGCAGGTATGGTTGCTGCCCTTGGTGACCCCTATTCGATTTTTTTTGAGCCTGAGGAAACTCAGGAGTTTCTTGAGGAAATCAATGGCAGTTTTGAAGGTATCGGTATCGAAATTGGATTAAAGAACGAAAAAATGACGGTGATTGCTCCACTCGCAGGCACACCAGCAGAGGTTGCAGGGCTTCGTGCGGGCGACAGAATTCTTGCGATCGATGGTTTGGACACAGCCTATATGAGTGTCAATACTGCTGTCGACTATATTCGTGGAGAAAAGGGGAAGGCTGTTGTGTTGACGATTCAGCGCGATGGCGTTGCAGACCCGTTTGAGGTCAGCATCGTGCGAGACACGATTCATATCGAAAGTGTGAAGTGGGAGATGATCCATGAGGGTCAGCGTACAATCGCGTTGATCACCATTACACACTTTAATAGTGACACTGCAGGTAAATTCCAGGAAGCGATGAATGCACTTCTCCTGGAACAGCCGGACAGCATCATTTTGGACTTGCGGAACAACCCCGGAGGATATTTGGATGCAGCCGTACAGATCAGTTCGAAATTCCTGGCCGAAGGCAGCGTGGTTCTCTATGAGCAGTCAAGCAACAGCAGTGAGAAAGTCTATCCAGCGAGCGGTGCTGCCCCACTGAGCGGGCTTGAAACTGTTGCACTCATCAACGAGGGTTCGGCCTCGGCTTCAGAAATTGTTGCCGGTGCACTACGTGACAACGATGCGGCGACACTGATTGGAAAAACGTCATTTGGCAAAGGGACAGTACAAGACCTACAGACATTCGATGACGGCTCTTCGCTGAAATTGACTGTTGCCCAATGGTTGACTCCGGATAAAAATCGTATTGACACTGTAGGCGTTCACCCAGACTATGCGGTGGATCGCACGAACGAGGATTACTCCGCAGATCGTGACCCGCAACTCGATGCCGCAAAGTTGTTCCTCAGTGACCAAGCGGTATTTCTCCAGCAACATGAGCGTTTTGTCCCAGAAGAAACGAAAGAATAATGTATTGACCAATAGGATTTTATGAAAGTCATCATGAAGAAAACAGGAGAAGTGCAAGAGGTTTCCGCCGGACACGCACGGAACTATCTCATCCCACAAGGATTGGCTGAGGCTGCAACGCCGGAGAAAATTTCGGCTGCACGGGAATTACAAAAAAAGATTGCTCACGAACTGAGTGAAGAGGAGGCGAGTTGGGAACTGTGGGCAAAAAAATTCCCCACACTGACAGTGGAAATGAGCGCGGCTGCGAATACAGACGGTACGCTCTTTGGAGCTATCAGCGAATCTGCTATACTACAAGAGATGAGCCGACAGCATCAGGCCATTGTGAAATCAGAATGGCTCCGCATCTCTGCACCGATTAAGCGCACTGGAGTGCACGATATCGGACTAGTGTTTCCAAACAAGCTGACGACGCTCTTCCACATCAACGTTTCTCCACAATGAGCACAAAGCACCCAAAATTTATTTTTGTTGTTGGCGGAGTGATGTCCTCGGTTGGCAAAGGTGTGTCGACGGCATCGATCGGCATGATTTTGCAGTCACGTGGTTTTCGGGTGACGGCAATCAAAGCCGATCCGTACATCAATGTCGATGCCGGAACCATGAACCCCACAGAACACGGTGAAGTGTTTGTGACTGAGGATGGCGATGAAACCGACCAGGACATTGGCAACTACGAACGATTCTTGAATGAAAACATCTACTCCATTAACTACATGACCACCGGCCGTGTCTACCTGGAGGTCATTCAGCGTGAGCGGAATTTAGCCTATAAAGGCAAATGTGTAGAAGTCGTTCCGCACATCCCGCAGGAGATTATTCGGCGTATCAAGCTGGCGCAGCAGAAGAGTGATGCAGATATTACTGTGATCGAAGTTGGAGGAACGGTGGGTGAGTACCAAAACATTTTGTTTCTCGAGGCCGCGCGCATGATGAAAAATACCAACCCCGATGACGTGGCGTTCGTGCTGGTGAGCTATCTGCCGGTTCCCTCAAATCTCGGTGAGATGAAAACAAAGCCAACGCAACATGCCGTACGTCTCCTGAATGAAGTTGGTCTACAACCGAACTTCGTGATTTGCCGATCAGAAAAGCCGCTCGATAACGTTCGAAGGCGAAAATTAGCGGAATTTTGTAGTATGGATGAGGGCCACATCATTGCCGCGCAAGATGTGAAACATATTTACGAGGTTCCAATTCTCTTTGAGAAAGAGCAGCTCAGCTCGAAAATGATTAAACAACTGCATCTCAAGCCACGAAAAGTGGATACACAGAAAAGCCCACTGAAGCAGCTTCAAAAACTGGTGAAGACGATTAACAACGCAAAAAAGACCGTACGTATTGGTATCGTGGGGAAATATTTTCGAACGGGCGAGTTTGTCCTTGCGGATTCTTATATTTCGGTTATTGAAGCATTGAAACATGCTTCATGGCACTTTGGGCGCAAGCCAGAACTCGTTTGGCTTGATTCAGAGGACTACGAGCGTGATCCGAAACAGGTGAAGGAGCTGGCTGAATTCGACGGAGTTTTGATCCCCGGTGGATTCGGATCGCGCGGTGTGGAGGGCAAAATTTTAGCTATTGAATATATTCGCAAACACCGCATTCCCTATCTTGGTATTTGTTATGGTATGCAGTTAGCCGCAATAGAAATAGCGAGAAACGCAGCAGACCTGAAGGGCGCGCACACGGTTGAAATTGATGAACACTCAGCGCACCCGATTATTGTCGTCAACCCGAACCAGAAGAAAAATATTCTCGAAGAACACTATGGCGGCACAATGCGTCTTGGTGCGTATGACTGTTCGCTTGTTCCTGGCACACACGCACGGAGAGTCTATGCGAAAAATCTTGTCAGCGAGCGTCACCGTCATCGATATGAAATGAACAACGAATATATCACACAGCTCGAGAATGCTGGATTCATTGTTTCTGGTGTGAATCCGCAGCAAAATTTAGTCGAAATGATGGAACTCAAAGATCACCCATGGTTTGTGGGAACACAATCTCACCCGGAATTTCTGTCGCGGCCTCTTCGCCCACATCCACTGTTTCTTGGATTCATCGAAGCAGCGATAAAACGCAAAGAAAAGTAAACTCAAAAACAGCTCTTGCACTCGCTCCTGCCATACCTGAGGCCTGAACGGTATGTCGGCAGCGAGATGCGCGGCTGTTTTTGTATATACTTATTGCTTCACGACAGAAACAATGCTCGTCTTTTTCAACTTTCCGGTGTAACGGGTGATTTTTTTTCGCAAAAATTTCACGACGCCATCCGTTGTCGCAAAAATAGTAGAATCCCTACCAATTTCCGTTCCTTCACCTGCACGAAAAGAGGTCCCATGTTGGCGGACAATGATATTACCCGTTTTCACTGTTTGACCACTGTATTTTTTGACGCCAAGCCGTTTTGATACGGAATCGCGTCCGAGGGCGGTTGAGCCGCCCGCCTTGGTATGTGCCATAGAATGAATTTATGAATTCAAAAATAAATCAAGACGAACTATACATTCTCTGCGTGAATGCGTCAACTAGTGCGAAACAAAAGGATTTTTTATTGTTTCCGCACCCGATGAGAAATTTTCACCCGTACTCATTTTTTTTGTATGCACTTCGACAATCTGCTGGTAGGAGCGGAGATTGACTGTTTTTGGCACCGCATGAATCATTTCTGATTGAGCCGTGAGATCACCCGAAACGACTCGGTAGAAGTAGTTATAAAAGAAAAGAAGGAAGCCGATGAACAGTGCAATGACCGCGAACAAGAAAAGAATAAACGCATGCTGAATCAATAGCCGTTCAATGCCGAGTCGTCGAGCAAATGGTGTGTACGCCCGTGCGCGATGCAACGAGAGATGAGGAATGCGGATCATAGGTGTTTCCAAAATGAAAGTGCTGAGATGGAGACGTTGTATTGATCAGTCACAAGACTCTGCTCTGTAATGCTGTAGCTCGTTGTGTTCAAATAAAAGCCGGCAGATTCAATGAATCCGATGAATTGTGTAATCTGATCCCAGCTACCGGATAGTGAAATATCAATCGGTATTTTCACTACCCCTTGTTGAACCACTCGTTGTCCAGTGAGTAGCGAAACGTGTTGTGTTGCACCAGTGCGCTCAGCGGCGTCTTCGAATACCTCAACAAACTCAATGACATGATCTTCCGGAAGAATCGTTTCTTCAAGAATGATTTCGCTATCTAATTGCGGGAAATCTTTTTGATTAGAGATTTGCGCCAATGCCGCGTCTTCAAGTATGACGGTTTGTGCTTCTGTCTCCGACCATTCATGGTGCAGGTGAACCAGGGTTTGAAACTGTGGAATACAAATCAAAGCCACAATCACTACACAGAGCAACAGATTGATCCACAGGCCGAAGTAATTCAGATGGTGCATGCGCTTATTCATAACGAAAATTACTTGGTTCAAAACCCAGTTCAATTTGAAATTCAATATCAGACGGTTTCGTCAGTGCATCAAATGGAAAATTCGTGATTGTAAACACGGACGAATTTTGTAAGAGGTCACGAAGTAACTGTAATTCACTCCGTGTTGCGGCCATACCAGTAATAGTGATGTCTTGTGTATTGATGTTTGCAGTGATCTGTGACGTGATCACGCCATCAGGCAGCAGGGCGCTGATCGACTGCATGAGCTTAAGGATATTGATGTGCTGCTCCTGAATTGAGCCGACCACTTGAACCTTCTGGTTAATTTCATCGACATCATATGTCGTGCCCTGGAGTGACCGGTGTTGCAGTGTTTGTTGCGCTTGTGCTTCAGCTGATCGAATGATTGCCGTCAATCCGTGGTTCGCATTCCACAAAACGATTGCAGTGCTGGTGAGAAAGATATTCATCAACCCCACACCAATCGTCACCTGTTTCAAGACCATCCAACGTTTTGTGTCCGCCTGAGCAGTTTTAGGGAGAAGGTTATAGTGATACATAGGATTTAGAGTGGTGCAAACTCTCGAATGGCTAATCCGATCGCTGTTCCATACGACAGAAACTGC
>SBBP01000043.1 GCA_005239655.1 Candidatus Microgenomatus auricola
CACATCAAGTCTCGACTCGGCAGCGGAAGCTGAAATCCAGTCCGCACTGCATGGGTTGATGGAAGGCCGCACAGCACTCATCATCGCACATCGCCTGTCGACGATTATGCATGCGGACCTCATCATCGTGTTAAACAACGGTTGCCTCGAGCAGCAGGGTACACATGAGGAACTGCTCAACCACGGCGGACTCTATCAGCGATTGTGGGCGTTACAAGCAGGCGGGTACATCCACTAAACCAAAACACCGGCACAACGCCGGTGTTTTGTAAAACATGTTACACTAGGAGACGTCTATGAAGCGCACATCAACACCGCACACAGGAGAGCATCGGCAACGTCGCGAACAACGTCTCGACGGGGTTTTCGAACGCCGACAGCGCTCTGTTGCCGCCCTTATTATTGTTGAGCGTATTTTAGAAAGTTTTGATTCATCTGCACAGCGCCGCTCAGTGGAGAATATGACTGAACATCTGCCAGAGAAACTCCGTCAACGCATCATCGCTGCTGCGCTGGAGTACGGAGACCTCCATCGCGCTGCATGCGAATCCGAGACAGGACTTCGCCGTTTTGCGAGTGAACAGCACTATCCAGACACACCGAGTGGTCTTGGCGACCTGCTGATGCATGCACGGACCGGAAAAGACGCGTCCGGATCGGTAACACTTGTACGCAAAGGAGCCTATTTTGTTGTCTCTTGTGAAAAACCCCAAGACTATACCGCTCTGTTCGCGGCTGGACAGGATCAGCTTGTCCAGCGCGCAGAACAGACATCAGGCTCGTTTCATGCTGAAAACTTTACACTGGCGTTCGAACCGAGCGCAGACGGGTATACTCGAGTGTCTGTAGCGGGTGTATTGCCGCAGTTACTCGAATCTGTACTGTTAGTGAAAGGTACATCGCGTTCAGAACCAGAGTACGATGTGATTGTCACACACGAACGACAACACTTCATTCATCAACGGGTGTTGGGCGCATTTTCTCGGAGTGAGGGAAAAGCGAAGCCGACTCCGTTGGAGAACGTTCATCGCATGGTGAAGGATGAACTCCTGGCATACATGCGGGAAGGTTCGTCGCCAGAGAGGATTGTGGAGCATATTCGCAGACCCGTCTACGCACATCTGTTTGCAAAACTCACTCCCGAAGAACATCGTGCCGTGGACGCACTCCTGGGCGCCGTCGACCACGCCTTTCGTTCGACGCAGAAGGTGTTGGAGTACCCTGAGTCCCGTGCGTCGTTTGTCTATCAACTCATTGACATTCCACTTGAAAAATTTCCACGTTGGGTTCCAGAGATTGCAGCATTCTACCGCCATCGATTTGACCCGTACAATGACCTGTTGATGCCGATCCAAGATGTGGTGGTATCAGAGCTGGACCTGGCTTTTGTCCCATCTGCACGCCGTCTCCATTCTGAGTTTTTGCGTGAGCGTACACTGCATGCACAGGTGTGTGACCGTTTGCAGACATTGCTTTTTTCTTCGGACGATTCGAGCGCTATTGAACGCATCGCACAAAAGCTGCAAAAGAGGAAGGAGAGTCTATTGCAGAGCAAGCATCGTCTTGAGCAGGTATTGGGTATTGAATAGAGCATTGACGAAAGGAGAAATCCCGCTATGCTTTGAGCACGATGGAGCACAAGCCGCTGTACTGTGATAATGCTGCAACCACACCTCTGGACCCCAAGGTGTTTTTGGCAATGGAACCGTGGTTGCGAGAGGAGTTTGGGAATCCATCATCGCCCTACACACTTGGTCACCGTGCGCGCCGTGCTGTTGACGACGCGCGGGCGTCGATCGCCAACCAGCTCCACTGTTCGCCGCAGGAGATTGTGTTTACCAGCGGAGGCACCGAAAGCGACAACCTCGCCATTTTTGGTGTCGCGCGACAGGTAGGCAAGGGAACAATCATCACGTCGAACATTGAACACTCGGCAGTACTGGCTCCGTGCACACAACTAACCAAAGAAGGTTTTACTGTGGAGGTGTTGGGAGTTGCGCACAACGGTATTATGGACACTCAGCGCCTTTCCGCCGCTGTGGACCACGATACGATCCTTGTCTCACTCATGTTGGCCAACAACGAAATCGGAACAATCCAACCGGTTGCAGAAGCCGTACGCGCGACAAAAGAAAAAAATAGTCGCGTGCTCTTTCATTCCGATGCCTGTCAAGCAACCGGTGCTGTCGAACTCAATGTGAAAACGCTTGGTGTAGACTTGCTCACACTCAATGCAGGCAAAGTGTATGGTCCGAAAGGCGTCGGCCTGTTGTTTGTGAAGCGAGGAGTGAAACTCAAACCGTTACTCTACGGCGGCGATCAAGAACAGGGGATCAGGCCGGGCACCGAAAACGTCGCCGGTATTGTCGGTTTTGCAAAAGCAATGGAATTGGCCGAGCAGCGCCGGCAAGAAGAAACTCAGCGTCTGACCGCATTACGGAATCGTCTCATTGATGGCATCCTCGCATCGATACCGCAGACGACGCTCAATGGTGACCGTGAGCGCCGCTTGCCGAACAATATCAACGTCACCATTGCCAGTGTTGATGGAGAGTCGCTCTTGTTGTATCTTGATCACGAGGGGATTGCGGCGTCATTGGGTTCCGCCTGTGCAGCCGGTTCACTTGATCCCTCTCATGTCTTGTTGGCGATCGGCCGCTCAAAAGAGGATGCCCGTCGGAGTTTGCGCTTAACGCTCGGTCGCACAACGACGTCGGCAGATGTCGATCGTCTGCTCACCGCACTCCCACGCATTGTTCAAAAATTACGTTCACTTTGATAAAAACATCTATGGCATACAACGTTGAAGTCATTCGCGAGGCGTGCATTGCAGCGGGAAGCTGTGTTGTACTTGCGTCAGAGACATTTGAACTGGACGACGAAAACCTGGTTCGCATCAAAAAACAGAACGGCAATTCAGACGAAGATATTCTCATGGCTGCCCAGTCCTGTCCGGTGAATGCGATTATTGTCCGCGACGAAACGGGCAAACAGATTTGGCCAGAGGCATAATGAGTCATCACTTAACCCTATGAAAGAAGCACAACGGAACATTGGCAAATGGATGAAGCGAGTAGCGATCGGCGGTGCTTTGTTGAATCCAGCTGCTGTGTCACCTGCCGCGCAAGAGCATGGATTGAAACATGATCTGGTCGTTGATGTGTCTCGTGACCCCGACCATTCCGTCACGGCCCAGGATGTTGAAGATACTCCATCGCAAATGGTTGTGACTGAGCAAAAAATAGAAGAGTCAATAACACCACAAGACGATCTTGGACCGGTGATCGACGAGATAACGACTGTTCTCGGCGATCAATACATGGTTATTGCGCAGGTCGGCGAAGATGAAAAGCAGCACATTGATGTGATGGCAGAAGGCGGGAGAACAGTGGCGTCAGTGTTTGTTGATGGTGATGATTTGATTCTGTTTCCGAGTGACGATGTTGAGTCGCGCATTGATGCACATTTTGACAGAGAGCATATGGGGTACGTGGTCTCAAGTCGTGAGAGCGTGCCCGACCTCGTTGATGCACTATACAGTATTGGTGATCAGACTCACCCGGCAGGGCAGCAGCCTGCGGTTGAGGAATTCCGTACATCAACGGCTTCTGCACGACATGTTCCTCGATCTGAGTTTTCTTTCGGAGACGCGGATGATGAAACAGGAGAAGAGGATTCTGGTATTGACGAAACAGACACTTCACTTGATACGGGAAACGATGAGGATGAGAGAGATGACGTCGATGAAAGCAGCGAAACTGAAGATGAAGACGACACGAGTGTTGAGTAGGTGAGATTGACGGCTGCTCGTTTTTTTGATACACTACCTATTGACCGTCAAAAATAAAAACAAAAAGTATGCAGTCGCAGAACGATCATAAGATCGAACGTTTAATGTTTCGTACGAGCCTCTTATTCATCACTGTAGCGGCGGTGCTCGTCATCGCCCTGTTTTCGCCAATTGTGATGGGATAGTCAGATCGTGCGTATTCATCGTACTC
>SBBP01000133.1 GCA_005239655.1 Candidatus Microgenomatus auricola
ATAATCGCATGGAGTCGTTTGGCCATGGTGCGATCCGGTTCCGACATCTTCGCGATCGCTGCAAGAACGTCACGTTCCCCTTGAGCGGCATTCTTGTTTGACCGTGCTTCCGCTGCGAGTTCTTTGGCGCGCTCCTGCATCGCCTCTCGTTCAAAATCCGAAAAACCCGCAGACTTCTTTTTGGTTCTCTTTTTGTTGTGTGCTGGCATAGGAGACTCCTTATCTTGCTTTTCTCTACTATACAATATCAGAGCCTCTGCACCAACACAGAGTGCTTTTTTGATTCTTTTGAGTATTCTGATACAGTAGTTTTGGTATCCAACGTGGAACACTCGGACTGAACCGTTCATTCCCAACGAAGGATGGTGACTCATGTCACGGACGATGACCTACGCTGGTACAGGTGTGGACTACGACGCGATGGATCCGTTCAAGCGGATGGCGCAACTCGCTGGTTGCGAGACCGCAGGCAATCTGGAGAGGTTCAGCAACGGCGAGTTGAGCGAATTCGAAGCGAGCCGTGGCGAGAGTGCCTACCTCATCGAGACGCCCGACAGCTACCTCGCGCATGTCGAGGAAGGGTTGGGCACGAAGAACCTCGCCGCCGACGCGATGTATGACCTCACCGGTAGGTCGTACTACGACCATATCGCTCAGGATACTGTGGCGATGATCGTGAACGACATGGCCACGGTCGGCGCGCACCCGCTTTCCGTGGCGATGCACATTGCCGCTGGTGATGCACGCTGGTTCAAAGACGGTCAGCGTGCCCGCGATCTCATCGAAGGCTGGAAGAACGCCTGCAATCTCGCGCAATGCGCATGGGGTGGAGGCGAGACTCCAACGCTCAGGGGCGTGGTCGTGCCGGGAGCAGTTGTACTCTCCGGTTCAGCAATAGGGATGGTGAAGCCAAAGGAGCGTCTGATCACGTCGCAGAACATCCAGCATGGCGACGCCATCGTGCTCATCGAAAGCTCTGGCATTCACGCGAACGGCCTGACCATGGCACGGAAGATCGCCGAGACGCTGCCCGAGGGCTACCTGACCCTGCTGGAGGACGGGCGAACGTACGGGGATGCACTGCTCGATCCGACGCACATCTACGTCGGGCTCGTCACAGGTTGCCTCAATCGCGGCGTGCAGATTCACTACGCGGCGAACATCACAGGACATGGTTGGCGGAAGCTCATGCGAGCGACGCAGCCGTTCACCTACGTTGTCGAGCGCTTGCCACGGCAACTTCCGATCTTCGACTTCCTGCAGAAGCACGGACCCGTGGACGATGCGGAAGCCTACGGCAACCTAAACATGGGGGCGGGGTTCGCGCTCTACGTTGCGGAGGCCGACGTGGACGCAGCGCTCGCAATCGCCGCTGCGAACAACCTCGGCGCGCTTCACGCTGGGCACATCGAGCGAAGCGACGCGAAGAGGGTCGTCATCAGACCGAAAGGTCTCGAATACTCGGGCGAAACCCTCAGTGTTCGGTGACCATCCGGCTCCGAGCGTCATCGGTCTGCTATCGCAAGGTGGCGGACTCATTTTTTTACCAACCCCATAACAAAAAAATTGTGCTACACTTCAGGCAGTGAAATGAAAGGAGGTGATTTGAATGCCAGAAGTTGATATCAACTATCTCGCAGTACTCGTTGCTGCAATTGCCAGCATGATCGTTGGCGCCATTTGGTATTCACCGATGGTCATGGGAAAACAGTGGATGGCACTCACCGGAAAAACAGAGGAGGAAATCAAAAAGATGCCGAAGAACAAAATGACGAAGATGTACCTCCTCACGTTCATCGGCAGCCTCGTCATGGCCTATGTTCTTGCGCACATGATTGACTACGTTAACGCAGACACCGCAACCGGTGGTCTCCAAACCGGATTTTGGTTGTGGCTTGGCTTCGTTGCTCCAGCATTTCTCTCTGAACATCTGTTCAACGGTAAACCGATGAAGCTGTACGGAATCGTCACCGGTTTTCAGCTTGTGAACCTGCTTGTCATGGGCGTGATTATAGCCTTGTGGCAGTAGCACTCTCCGAAAAACCTCCCGGCTTACGTTGTGTGTGGTTTTTCTATTTCAAAAATCCGCAGTCCGTGGTACTCTATACAGAGTTGTTCATTCACGCATCGCATTTATGGCCAATCAAGAACTCAATAACTATATTCATGCGCAACTCAAGCGCGGCATGAGCGAAACCGACATTCGCCAAACACTTGCGCAGAACGGATGGGGACAGGCAGATATCGATACCGCATTTTCGATTGTGCACCCAACGCCGCAGGCGCAGCCAGCGCAGCCGCAACCCGCCGCTGAGCCAGTGGATATTTTTGACACGAACAGCACGCCTGGAACTCAACCACAGCCGTACACTCCGTCCACGCAACCAATGACGCAGCCGGGCATGCCAGTGCAGGTGGGCGCTGCACAACCAAAGCCTGTCTACAAAGAAGGTTTAAGCCTGAAGGCGAAGATTCTTATTTTTGGTGGAATAGGCCTTGTCGTTGCGGCACTCGCTCTCGCCGCGGCCTACGCCTACTACAACTTTTATCAATCGTCAGAGCGCGTTGGCGGGCTGATGATGCAGAATCTCACACAACTCCAATCGTTTGCGTACGAAATTGAAGTGAAGCCACGTTTTTCTGATACGGAATTTCTCTCAGTGATCAGTGACGGCAAAAAAACCAGTGAAATTGTATTGAAGGGAAGTGGCACGATGCGTGTCGCCAATGAGGAAAAACTGGCGCTGTCTCTCGTTGCAGAAATTGAACAGAAGTTCGGTGACGGAGCTTCGAACGTGTATAACGCGGAAGTGCGCGTTGTGGATAGTGTGTCGTATATTTTGGTGAATACACTCAGTGAGCTCAAACTTCCTGGAGCTGCTGCACTCGAAAATCAGTGGATCAGCACAGGAACGGCAGACTCGACGAAAGGATTCTTGCAGGAGCTTGGAGTGTTTACCGCTGAAGAGAACGTCAAGATACGCGATGCATTTCGCCGATCAGGAGCC
>SBBP01000157.1 GCA_005239655.1 Candidatus Microgenomatus auricola
GAAATGACGACGCACATGGTGATGAATTCATGTTAAAGTAAATGCCCAATTCGTCATGGCCAAGCGGCAGCGTCGAGTTAAAGCCTTGCTCGGATTGGTAGTATCCTCGTTTTGCCACAACCAAACGGGAACCAAACAGCCCGTCGAGCTCTTCAACCCGATCTGTGAGTTCTTTTTCGTTGTCCGCATAGACCGAAACGTACAGCGCGTACTGAAAAAATTTTTCTGTGCCTTGCGTCAGTGAGTCACGCAGTTCTTCGATGTCGCGCAATGCGGTTTCGCGCAACGGATCGCGCGGCGCGCCCTTTTCGCGATCGGACATGAGCTGCGCTTCTAAGTTCCCCACTTTGTTCTTCAACTGTTTCAAAATGATTTCTGGCTTCACGGGGTAAAAGTACATCGAAATATCCAGCTCCGCATTGAGAAGAATAATCGGTGCAAACCACCCCACGGAAATGTAGCGAGGATACGTCACCACAAACATGGTACTCACCAACCGTCCGCCAAGATCAACAAAACGCGACTCCACAGCGAATGCTGCGGGTGCAATTAAATCCAATACCGATGTGACGCCGCGGCGATAAAATCGCTCTGCTTCCAAAACGGACACTTCGCTCACCTGTTCTTCCGGCTGCTGTGTTTGAACCTGTTCCTCTTCTAATGCCGTTCGGAAGCCGATGGTTTTATTTCCTTGTCGTTTGAGTGGATTCCACATACGTCTTAAATGCTACGGTCAACTTGCATTTCTTGAATATTTTCAATGCGCTTCTGCTGTTTGGTTTGCGGGTTATAGGTGTTGTAGAATACCTCGATCAATGCTTGGGTATCGAGCACTCCAACCTCCAGGCCAATGCTGCGCAAGCCGGCCATCACCAAACTGACGCGACGCCCCATTTCTTCTCTATACTCATCAAACTTTTCCTGTTTCAGTTTGACCACCGATGCCGGAGTCAGCACCTCGCGCATGCGTGTCCAATAACTCTTGCGTTTGTTCGAGTATGGTGAGAATGGCACCACAACAAAAAATTTCTTGTCCATGATGTCTGCTTCCTCAACCAGTTTTGCCACGAACGCGCGATAGGAAGCGGTTTGCTTATGCAACAACTCATTCTGCTGCTGCCGCATGATGGTGTCGAGTTTGCCCAGGTATTTTTCGATATTCAGTTTCCGCGACTGAATGACGACCTCCAGTTCAAAGTCGATCGTATTCAAAAATGAGACGTAGCCTTGAATGATGCCTTTCTGCTCGTCTTCGGACTTGAGCGCAAAATTCAAACTGGAAACGAGGATGACTGTGCGCAGCGTCCCATCTTTCATGATGATGACATCATCACGAATTTCCGCAAACGGAATATGCTGCTGTGTCGATGGCGCCTGACCATTCTTCTTCTTGACTTGCCGTGTCGCTTTGGGCTCTTGTGCTGTGTTTTTCTTTTTTTTTGCCATAGCTTATTTCAGATTCACGTTGCCGCTCTGCACTGGTGGAGTCTGTTGTCCCTTCACCGTCGTTGAGGCTCCGGGCTGCCGTATATCCTCAGTGGCGTACACACCTCCCGTATCGATCATCAAGGACATTTCCGCGAGGCGCGATTCAGAAACACGCGGTTTCAACACCACTGGCGACTTCGCCGGTTCTTCGTCGTCTTTTTCGCGCTCAACAAATTCCGCCCGTCCCCAAATGCGCACCCGCGGGCGACGAAGCGTTTGAATCAGGTTGAGGAGTACGTAATGCATCGATAGACTGTTCACTTTTCCAAACGCCAGTGCGCCAGCAAACATTGTCGTTACTGCGATGAATGGAAAAAACAAAATCGGTGGGAAGAGTTTGTACCACACAAAATCCAATCCGAGTGCAACGAGTGAGATGATGAACTGCCGTGCAGAAATCGGACCAATGATTTTGGCTTCCACTTCAATAAATTGCGGGACAACAAATTGCATGGTTAAAATCTCAATTGACGGTTCACATCAGCTACGGCGGCAAACTCCTCTGGTGTCAGTGTCGGCTCTTGGCGCTGTTGCCGCTCAGCAATCACCTCTTCGACTCCTACGCCTCGCTCCAAACTCTGATTCCCAATCGCGATGTAGAGTTGGTTCAATGGGCTACTCTGCCACGCACGAATCCCTTCTGCCTTTTTTTCGATCGATTCCGACTCAAGCAGTTGCACCTTTTCGAACACATGCTGTGCTGCGGCATGTGGGTCTGTCGACAGTCGATGAAATTCCTCCAGGTTCACTGCTTTGAGTTCATCAATCGGCCCCATCACCGGTGCGACTGTTCGTGCGCCGGGTGCGTGCGGATGTGCGATGTCCTGAACCATCGGCTTGGTCGGACGACCAGGTGCCATTGGCCGTGGTGCGGGTGGTATTTCCGGTTGCGGTGTTGGGGCATCAAAAATATTAACGTTCGCCAAGATGTCTTCGACTTCTTCTACAGGCTGAGGTGCGTGCTGTTTTTTCTGTTCCGCTATCGCAACCACGTCCTCTAATCGTGGCTTCATCGACGGCGCAGTGTGCTGTGGAACAACGGGATGTGGAAGAAAATCTTTACGATCACGGATGTGATCGGCGGTGGTGAGGACATCATCACTTTGGCTGGACGACAAATTGACTCCACCTTCTTCTGAAACACGCGTGAGCGCTTCATGTGCCTCGGTGCGATCCCGCACACCGCTAAAATAGGAAACCAGTACACTGAGGAAACGTTTTTCGAGATCTGCGGATGGAAAAAGAATTTTGTATTCACCAAGCACCCGCTTGGCCAAATCCTGTGGGTTGGGTTGCGAGGACGGTGCGACAGGAGGAACAGTCGGGCGCGGAGGAAGAACACTCGGGTGCGGAGGTGGTGTGACTGCCTCAGGAAGAGGAATGATCGTCGGTAGTCCAGGCTTTGCGCGTTGAACGCTTCCGACTGCTGGTTTCGACATTGGTGCTTGCGGTGTCGGCGCTGGCGGCTGCGGTGTCGGCGCTGGCGCCTGTGCAGGCTCCGCGGGCTTCTGTTGTTCTATTTCCTCGAGTACGCTTTCGTAGAGCGCTGAACGTTTCACTCGCTCGACCAATGGAAGTGGGTTTCCGTGCTCATCAAGCATGGCCTCCTCTCGTACCTCTTTCAGAATCTCCTTTGGGACCGGAACATGACTCTCTTCTAAGTGACCTTGGTTGAATGTTTTATATGTTCCAGTAAACGGATCTGGCACCATGACACGATCTTCCATCCCTTCTGGTGTTTGCGATGATTTGCGAAGATGATTGATAAACTTTAACACACGTTCCACCTGTTCGCGCGCGGCTTGGGGGACGGCTCGGATATCCTCACTGCTGTTGAGATATTCCACGATCAACAGTGGGCTGGGGTCACGACCGTGCAAAAAGTCACGCCAGTCGTTCAGCCAGTTGTGCAGTGTGGGATTGACTCGGCTGCCGGTCACCACAATTTGCGTTTGGCCAATGCGTGCCTGTGATTCAGCAATTGCATCACGCCACTGCTGTTTTACCCGGTCGCGCTCTTCTCGTGATGGCTGTGTCTGCAGAATCGTACGCAAGTGACTGAGCACTTCATCGAAATCGTGCTCAAAAAAATGTTCAAAGTGATTCCGAAAGAGTAACGCCACGTCATCCGGAGTCAAACGATTCAACACATGCCATTTGGCCGCTGCCAGTTTTTGCATGTAGGTGTGATAAATCTCTGGAACATTTTTCTCCATTGCGCTACGCCGTTTGCGAATGAGTGTCTCCAGGCGATCAATCACGACTCCGATATCGTCCAGATCGTGTGCGGCCATTGCATCACTCAGCATCTGCAAAGCGAGTGCTGAACCCTCTTTGGTGTCGATGAAGATGGGCTCTTGCGAATCGGTGTATGGTTTTTGTGTTGGTGTGTTTGGCATAGAAAGAATCGTTTAGTGTGATGCCGTGGCATCATCTTCTTCGTAGACGGCAAGACGGCTTGAGCCTCTGCGAATTGCCCCTGTATGCTCATATTGACCCACATTGTCCCAGTAGTCTTGGAGAAGAGCAATGAATTTTGAACTCACACCAGCTTTTCGGAGCTCGTCCACAACCTTTGGATTTGATAGTCGCAACTTGGTGTTGGCAGCCATGTTTTCCCATTTGCGCGGGGCTGAAAATGCATCCGCATCAGTGAGCAAAATTTCCAGACCGGCTTTGGAC
>SBBP01000121.1 GCA_005239655.1 Candidatus Microgenomatus auricola
AAACGGTCTTTGATTTCACTTGCGTCGTACGGTTTATACACTGCGCGTGCAGCGCTTTCTATTGCTGCGGTCAACGCTCGGTCAACACACAACTCAATACTCTCACCGGTTTTTTCGCAGTGTGCGACGATTTTTGCATGCAGCTCTTCGCTAATCTGAATCGGTTTTGTCATAGGAATGCAATTCAAGATCACGTTTTTTAATAAAATACAAAACTTCTTCAGAAATTTTTCGCGACCACCCAATTGATGAGCCGAGCAACCCAAGCATCAAACTGTTGAAACTCAAAATAATAAGCACACCAGCAAGTATCAACGACTGCACATGTCCACGACCACCATCTACTGCGTAAAAGTACAGAAAACGTACAATGGCTGCAGCGCCGACAGTGAACAAGACAGTCGCGCACAATCCAAAAAATCGTAAGGGGCGAAAGAGCACGATATTGCGAACAATGTTAATGCTCGCCTTCCACACGTGACTCGGGATATTTTTAATGAGCCGTGATTTTCGCGCAACGGGACGTGCCTTGATCGGCACTTCGACGATATTCAAATGCAAGTCGTGTGCAGACAACAATGTGGTGTGCACATACGTGTGCAGCGAGTAGACCCCGAGGGCCAGTGCGGCTTCACGTGAGTAGGCGCGGAATCCCGTCGAAACATCCAATCGCGGCATGCCAACGAATGTGGTCATGACATAGCTGCCGAGTTGATTCAGATACTTGTTCAAAAATGGCATCTGTTCCAGTTCCGCAACCTTGCGCGAACCTACAGTCATGTCTGCAGAGCCATCACAAATCGGTGCAATCAGATCACCAATGCGCGACTGATCGTAGTGGTTATCGGCATCCGTATTCACGACAATGTCAGCGCCGTGTTTCAACGCTTGCCACAGAGCGCGTTTGAAGGTGATCGCAAGTCCCTGGTTTTTCGGGTTACGGACCACATAGTCCGCACCAGCTGCTTTGGCGACTTCGCTCGTGCGATCCGACGAACCATCATCCATCACCAACACCTCAACCCGATCCACTCCGGCAAGTGTGCGGGGAATCTCGCGAATCACGTCGCCGATGTTTTCTTCTTCGTTGAACGCCGGAATGGTGACAATCAGCTTCATAGATCAGCGCGACCAATGGAATAGTAGGTGAACCCGTATTGCTCTCGCATGCGTTTTGGCTTAAGCACGTTGCGACCGTCAAAAATCACCGGACTCTTCAGTTGTGTCTTCACTTTCTCCCAGTCTAAATCCTTAAACTGCGGCCATTCGGTTGCGATCACCACGGCATCGGCTCCGTCAATCGCGTCATAAGGGCTCGCGGCATACGTCACTTCAGTGTCGGCTAATGCTGGTTTTGCATTGTCCGTCGCTTCGTAGTCAAACACGCGCACGGTCGCCCCCTCATCTTTCAATAAACGGATGATGTCAATCGCCGCTGAATCACGGACATCATCGGTGTTCGCCTTAAATGCCAGGCCAAGTACTGCGATCGTTTTTCCCGAAACAGTATCGTTGAAGTATTTCTTGATGCGACGAACGAGATGGCGTCGCTGATGATTGTTCACTTCAATCACGGCTTTCAACAGCCGGAAGTCGTACCCATGTGTCCCCGCAATCTGCTCCAGAGCACGAACATCTTTTGGAAAACACGAACCACCCCACCCAATCCCAGCATGCAAGAATCGCGGACCAATGCGCTGATCAAGGCCGAGACCGTAGGCCACTTCTTCGATATCCGCACCAGAGCGTTCACACACATGTGCAATCTCGTTGATGAACGATATTTTTGTTGCGAGGAATGCGTTTGATGCGTACTTTATGAGCTCTGCGCTTTCGACTGTGGTGACCAACTTTTCGCCTTTGATCGGCTGAAAGATATCGAGCAACAGTTTTGCGGAACGATCGTCGCGCGCGCCAATGACCACTCGATCCGGATGCATAAAATCATCAATCGCTGAACCTTCACGCAAAAATTCTGGACAGGAGACCACGGCAAAATCACCGCTGTACTGTTTGCGAATCATCTCTTCGACCGCTCGACCGGTTCCGACCGGTACCGTGCTCTTATTCACCACCACCGTATAGTGATTGATGTGTTGACTCACCTGTTCAGCCACTGCGTAGACATACTGTAAATCCGCATGACCGTCTGCGCGTGAAGGTGTGCCTACCGCTATGAAAATCGCTTCTGCGGTATCCATCACACTCGGCAAGTCAGTGGTAAACTGCAAACGACCCGCACGCACATTTTCAGTGACCAGTGTTTCAAGTCCAGGCTCAAAAATGGGAATCTGACCATTCCGGAGACGTTCAACTTTTTCACGATCGATATCAACGCACGTGACGTGATGACCAATTTCGGCCAAACATGTTCCACTCACCAAACCAACGTATCCTGTACCGACAACAACGATATGCATACGAAATCGAAACTAATAGCTGTCTTAAAATACGCATGATAGTATACGGATTTTCTTGCATGGCGTCAAGGCGATGCCATGCGCGTTCTTCATTTCCCTTTTTTTGGTTGCACTGCTGGTAACGGTTGGTAGGTCAGCACACGTGAGCCAAGCATATCTTCGATGGTTCGCTTTAACCCATCATCAATCGAAGTCATCGGAAACCATCCCAGAAGATGCTTGGCACGAGAAATGTCTGGTAATCCCAGTTTCGCCAGGCCGGTCAAC
>SBBP01000017.1 GCA_005239655.1 Candidatus Microgenomatus auricola
CCGATGTCGCGGGGAGCGATTTTGAAGAGGTGCAGCCTCCGTCGAACCTGCGTCTTGTGGAGAGTGGTGAAACGTCACTGACCGTGGCGTGGACATCTGATGTGCGCAGCATTTTTGATTCTGAACAAGCGGCCGTGTCGACAGTGTATACGGTGCGTGTCTACGAAAAAAAGTCACACGAGAGAGTGAAGACCGTCGAAACGGGTGAGATGGAAGTGACTGTTGGCGGCCTCGAGCGCAACAGGGGATATGTGGTGCGCGTGTGGGCAGAGCGATATGGCTATGTGTCAGAGCCTGCGGAAGTTGTTGCACGCACTTCGCCTGCGTCGCCACGGGTGTTGACTGCGTCGATCGTGCGTCGTCAAATTTTTCACGATGTGATCAGCAACGAGCCGCTGAACCAATTTGGTGGTTCCAGCATGAGTAAGTTTTTAGCCTATCTGTCGTGGAGCGCACCAAACGGGACAGTGCGGTACTATACCGTTGATGTCTATGCGAAGGGCGGTGATGAGGTGCTCAAGAGCATCGCGACGAAGAAGCTGTTTGCGGCTGTCGGCGGGTTGAAGGTGGGGCGTGTGTATGAGTATACGGTGACCGCGCACTTTAATGGTGACTATGCATCGCCGAGTTCAGAGCGAAAGCGTTTTACCGTGAGCCGCGAGGCGGTGGAGTAACCACACACTCTTCTGATAGCCTCTTCCGCCACAACACTAAATGTTGCAGGCGAGGGATGGGATAGTAGATGAGTTACTTCCCATTCACCAAGCAGAGTTGATAGTAGAGTTTATTCGATTGATGACCCGTCCCAAAATATTTTTTCGTACGGGCACAGTTTTTTGGTAACGTATCGTATCCAGTTGCAATGTAAATTGATTTTGGTGGCAGATTTTTTTCTTCCCCGTGAACGACGCGAAAAAAAGTTCGCGGTTTATCTTTGTACTCTGAGTGATTCGTCTGCGCAAAAAAGAATGCCATCACTTTTCCTCGGTCGACTTTTGATGAAACATAAATATACTCTGAGCCCTTGCTGTGTACCGCATCGAGCATGACGTCATCAACTGGTCCGCCGAACCATTCCTGACTACGTTCATTGTATCGCCAAAAATAATCAACCGTGAAGAATGATGATTCAATAATAGTGAGGGTGATACAGATAATAGCGAGTTGTCGCAACCTCGTTTTTCCGCGTGATTTTTCAAAAAAGTGAATAATGCCTAATCCAATCAATATCGCAATGAAGAGAGATCCGTGCGCAGAACGCACGACAGTGTTTTTTGGTTCAGTGAACGCAGAGATGAATGGAAAAAATAAAATACCGAATGCGAGAAATTGATAGAAGGGCATTCGCCTGTTTTGCCAGAGTGCGTACAGAGCCCAGGGAATCCATAGAATACTACTGATCAGAAGTGGCCCGAAGACAACGACCGTAGCTCGCAAGTCGGTGCCGTGAAACAAAAACAATGGCGACCATTGGCGGAAGTAATTGCCTACAACGTTCGCAATATTGTAAAGAAGGGAAACTTCAGAATTCCAAATGCTTACTTGAGAGAAACGTGCTGACAAGGAGGTAGGATACTGAATGACCCACCACAGCAGAGGCAGAAAAGCGATACCGCAGGTCGATGCCATGACCAGCGTCGTTTTTAATAATGAACGAATCTGTTTCCTCCAAATGATGAGGAATGCGAGGAAGAATATTGGAGCGAGTAATCGGCCGGCTGTGTAACTATAAAAACTGAGTGCGAGCATGAACGCCGAAAGCAGACTCCATCGTTGTCGTTGTGTGTGAATAAATCGTAGCCAACAGGTGATTGCTGCGACAATAAAAAAGTGAAACGTCATGATTTCGTAGCCAATACGACTGAGCACAACATGCCAGGGCATCATTGCAAGAGCGGCTGCGACAAAATACGACGGCCAAAAACGGCGTGTGAGTTGGTAAGCGAGAAGGAAAAGCATCACCACCGTTGCAGCGCCCCATACTGCTACAGTCAAGCGCACGGTATATATTGAAACCCCGAAGACAGAAAATACAGGAACAAGTGAATACGTATAGATTGGGTTTTTGTATTCTTTAAACGCCTTGAAATATACTGGGTAGGATATGCCCCATTCGTCTGTACCAGTGTGTAGTATGCGAGCAGCATTTAAACCGAACGAGGCCTCATCCACATAAAAACCGGCCGGGGTCTGACTCAAGCCGTAGAATGTGGTAAACGCTATGTAGCCAGAGAGTAAAAGAATTGCAATAATTCTGTACCGCATCCTCACATTTTATAGAATAGAAGTACCTTTTTCAATATCGCATAGCTCATATAAACTCATTTTCGGTTCAAAAACGTCAACGTCGGGTAGCGAAAGATCGATGATTCCAACAGCGTTTTGGCTGTCAATTCCTTGTGCAAAAACTTGCGGCAATCCACAGACGGCGGTTGCTGTGTTTTTTCGTTTTGTCTCAAGAAGTGTGACATTCGATGATGCGACGGCGCAGAAACCGCCTGAGTTATACCCAGTTTCGACTAAAATAGGCATTGACATCCGAGCGCGTGGGGTGTTTGATGAACGCACAATTGAATAGATCTGGGGACGTCGCGGGCCGAGGGGAGGGAACTTTCTTCGGCCCGTTCCCTTTGGCAGTTGTCAAACTATGTGAGCAGCTACTTCACGTTTGCCTCTGAAAGTTACTCCATTCTGCTCGTCCGCTCAGTTTATGCGGCGGCGCTCTGCGCGGCGCTTGCGGTGCTCTATTTCGCGCTGCTGTTCCCATACGGAGACCATCAGAAAAAATATTTCATCACGTTTGCTCTGTTGGCAATTGCCGGTGTAGCGATATCGTTTTCTCCTCTTGTGGTGACATCGGTTCAGTTAGCCAATGGACAGAGTACGTTCATTGAGTTCGGAGGGCTGTATCGTTGGTATGCACTGTGTTTATTTCTGATTCTGTTGTCTATTTTTGTTGTTCTTATTTCGCGTTGGGCGCAGGTCGAGGATTCTCGCACGCGAAGGTACTTTCAGTTTTTTACATTAGGCGTCAGTATCCCCGTCATTTTTGGCGGCTTTACCAATTTGTATTTGCCGTATTCGTATTTGGGTTTTGGAGACCCTGGGTATGTGTTTTTGTCGATTCAGAATTTTGGTCCGGCGTCCACCATGTTTTTGTCTGGGATAACGGCGTATTCCATTTTGCGTCATAAGCTCATGAACATGCGTGTGATTCTGCGGAGGAATACGCTGTCATTTTTGGCGGGCGTTGTCGCGTTTTGTGTGATCGTCGTCTTGGTGGTTGTGCAGGAAGGGTTCGCGGAAATACACGGGAATGCGTTTTTGGTTTTGGTTGGTATCGCGCTGCTTGTCGTCGCTTTTTTTGCTTTGCAGTATGTGTTCAGCCATCTGTTTAAAGTTGTTTTCAAGCGCGAGCTTTACGATTTTCGCGATTGGACAAAGGAGGAAGTTGAACGCATGAAGAAATCGGTTGACTTGAATCAATTTTGCCGCGACGGTGTTGCGGATTTTCAGCGAAAGCTGCCTGTTGAATCGCTGACGCTTGTGATTTACGATCACCCGTCGCGCAGTTTTGTGATGATGTATCCTCTCTCGGGGAAGAAGCGGTTTCGCATTGATGAGCCGTGGCTGGTTGCGTTGCGTGATCATCCGCAGTTGTACGCACGTGATCGGGTTGATGCCGGTGTTGCCGTTCAAAAATCTCTCGCCAAGCAGTTTCGTGATTTTGGAGCGATGTATGTTGCGCCGTTGAAACCGTATGAACGTTTGGTCGGTGCGGTACTGGTTGGGCAACGCATCGACCACAAGGAATTTACGCAAGAAAATGAACAGTTCATCACAGATTTTGCTTCTTCGACTGGCGAGACGCTGTGGAATATTTTGCAGATACAGCATTATGTCTATGAAGGTTTAAGCGAATTATGAGAATGACGACCGATAGTGTACAGCGGTTTTTCCCAACCAAGACAACGCGGATTTTGTTGGTGTTGTATGTGGCGTCTGTTGCGTGGTGGCTGACGATTTTTGTGAGGGGGATACAGTACACACTGGAGAATTATCTGATCGCAGTTCCACAGGTTACTCTTCCGTTCGTTGGAGCTATTGGTGTTCTGTCGCAAGTCCATAGATTGAAGCAATTACCATTCCGACAGAAGATGGCTTGTGTGTTTTTATCTGCGGGTTTGATCGCATGGGCTTGTGGAATTATCATTTTTGCATTCTACAATATTTTTCTTGGCATTGAGGCTCCATATCCTTCATTGGCGGACATTGGTTTTTTGATCGCTCCATTTTTGTGGTTTATTGGGTTAGTCTATTTTTATCGTGCGCTCAACTTGCCATTGCAAATGAAGAAGGCCGTCGGTACTTTTTGGTTCTTTTGCCTGCCAGTGGCTGTTGTTGTTTTCTTGTATTATTTTTTGTTGATTGCTGCAGGTGGCGGATTTCCGGAGCTGGATTTTATGCATGGGAAATTTTTCTTCGATACTGCGTATCCGCTTGCCGACGTTTTCACAATGACTATTTTAGGCCTCATGCTTCTTGGGGTGTTGTTCAAGCTTGTGACAAAGCGTTGCATGTACGTGATAGCGGTTTTTATTAGTGGGTTTGCAGTGAATTACTTTGGGAATTTTAGTTTTTCCTACACAACAAGTGCAGGGACCTATTTTGTCGCTTCATATGTTGATTTTCTTTTTTTCACCGCAATGTTTATGATTGCTTTAGGCACAAATCTTTTGGTGAATTTAGATTTGCAACCAAAAGCAAACATATGAATAACATCGGAAACCAGAAATTTTCATTTTTCAACTCCTTGTTTCCAACGACGGCCTTGAAAGTTTTGTTTGGGATGTTTTGTGTGTCTTTTGTGTTTTGGACAGTACTTGCAGTCACAGGTGCGAAATATACGGCTGCAAACTACTTGATAAGCGTCCCGCTGATTCTGATCACGTTCTTTGGCGGAGTCTCTGGTATTTGGCAGACAGTGCGGCATATGGTGGTTAAAGAACTACAGAAGCCAATTTTACTTCTCTCGACGGGACTCCTTTTTTGGTGTTTGGGCAGTGTCATTTTCATGCTGTACAATGTGTTTTTGCATGTTGAGGCCCCTTATCCTTCACTTGCTGATATCGCGTACTTGCCAGCACCAGTATTTTGGATAATCGGGCTGGTCTATTTGTGTAAAGCGGTCGACGTTGAATCCCATTTACGATTAGTCGTAGGGAGGATTCTATTTTTCTTGCTACCCACTTCGGCAGTCATCCTTTCATTTTATGCACTTATTTTCGTTCCGAACGGTTCAGATGTTCATTTTTTCGAGAGCCCCGTAGAATTGTTTTTCAACTTTATCTACCCTGTTTTTGATGTGCTGATTATGGTTGTCCTGTCATTGTTGATTTATGGAGTTTGTTTTCGGCTTGTACGTACGGAATATACGGTCGCCCTCGTCGTTATTGCGGGAAGTTTCATTGTGAATTATTTCGCGGATTATATTTTTGCGTATACAACGTCGCACGATACCTATTTTGTCGGAAATTTTGCTGACCTGCTCTTTATTGTTGCAATGTTTGGAATTGGGTGGGGGGCGAATTTATTAGCTGCGAAAAATCAAGAATAGTATGCTTTTAGTTATTACTACTATCAGCGCGCTCGCTTCCCTCGTTCTCGGCATCTATACATTGCGTTTTAATCCGAAATCACGCACGAATCAATATTTCGCTGCATTCTGTTTTGTGATTACCGCCTGGTTATTCTGCAACTATGCAACGTTGCAGATGTACAGTCTGTATCTGATTCGTCTTCTCATGGTACTTGTTGCACTCCTAGTGCTTTCGCTGCTACTTTTCACCTACTATTTTTCGTATGAGAAAATAGAGAAACGCGTTCTGTATTTTGTCTATGTTGTTGGTACTGCCGCGGCTATTCTCGGTTTCTCCCCGTTACTCGTTCACTCTATTGTTCTTCAAGATGGTTTTGCACATCCAGTGATCGGAATTGGTGTGTACTACTTCGTTCCGTTTTCAGCTCTGTCCGTCTTGTGGTCCTTCGCTTTGCTTTTGCGTGTCATCTGGAAAGAGCCAGAGCGTACCATGCGTCGAGTGCAAGCGGAATGGATTTCGTTCGGCTTGATTGCGACTACGAGCATCATAACCTTTTTTGGATTTGTTGCCGTGAATCTTTGGGAAACAAACCGCTTCATCCCCATTGCGATGGTTTCCACGCTTATCTTTACTGGATGCACGGCGTATGCGATGACGAGGTACAGGTTTTTGGATGTTCGGATAGTACTGAAA
>SBBP01000163.1 GCA_005239655.1 Candidatus Microgenomatus auricola
GTCGTGCAACGTCTTCTCAAATTTTTTGTCGTCAAGTGACGGCTTCGCTTTTTTCGTTTGTATACCGGCTTTATAGTCACCGAGTTTCACGGTCGGCAGTAACGGCACGGTCACCGTGTACACGACCGGGTTGCCTGGTGCAATTTTCTCGACATCGATTTTTGCACGCCCTGCAACCATCAATTTTTCCTGCTCAATGGCCTTTGGGTACGTTGCTTCAACAATGTCATTGAACGCTTCTTCGTAAATTGTTGCTTCGCCGACATGTTGCTTCAGCACATCATACGGCACCTTGCCTTTACGAAACCCGGCAATGCTCACCTCTGCTGAAATGCGCTGCGCGGCTTTTTGTATATACGGTCGCACCTCATCTACGCTCAATTCAATTGTGAGGACAACCTGCGTTTTGGGTTGTTTCTGTGCAGTAACGTTCATCCTATTTTTCGTTTCCAAATTTCTGTGCGTAGAGAGCCACGGCTTCTTCAACGGTCTTCTGTGCATCAACCTTTCCACGGAATCCTTCACATGTCACTTTCTTGCCCTGCAACTCTTTATACGTTTCGAAAAAATTGACGATTTCTTTGATGCGATGTTCACCAACGTCTGTGATGTCTGTATAGTGGCTGTACCGTGGGTCTTCAGACGGAACCGCTAGCACTTTGTCATCTGAGTCGCCGCTGTCTACCATGCGCAACACGCCCACTGGTCGCACTTCAAGGAGAAGCCCAGGGACGAGCGGAAAGGTTGAGATCACCATCACATCGAGTGGATCGTTATCATGCCAGTAGGTGCGTGGCGCAAACCCGTAATCAAATGGATAGTACTGTGAGCCAAAGAGTACGCGATCGAGTTTGATCAAACCGGTTTCCTTGTCGACTTCATACTTGTTTGCGGAACCGCGAGGAATTTCGATAATGACATTAAAGGTCTCTGGAGCGTGATCGCCCAGAGGAACGCCGTGCCACAGATTGGTTGTCATCATAAAAGTTTCGTGTGAAAATTATTCTTCTTTTTTGTCTTCTGGTGCCTGCTCTGGTGTTGCGACATCTGCAGCTGGTTCATCAGGAGTCGCCTCTGTTGTGCTCGCATCTGTCACTTCTTCTTCATCCGGCGTCTCATCTTTCATCACATCAATTTTCCAGCCGCTGAGTTTTGCGGCCAAGCGGACGTTTTGCCCACCTTTGCCGATCGCCAGCGAAAGTTGATCTTCGTTCACGAATGCTTGTGCGATGTGGTCTGTTTCATTCAATTTAACTGACACCACTTTGGCTGGCGAAAGTGCATTCACAATAAACCGGACGGCATCGTCGCTGTATTCAATAATGTCGATCTTTTCGCCGCCGAGTTCATTCATAACCGTCTGCACGCGTGCGCCACGTTGGCCAACACAGGAACCGATCGGATCGATATTGTCGGCCAAGCTCAGCACAGCAATTTTCGAGCGTGAGCCTGCTTCGCGCGCAACCGCCTTCATTTCGATTGAACCGCTACTGAGCTCTGGCACTTCCATTGTAAATAACGCCTTGACCATTTCTGGTGCGGTACGCGATGCAACAATTTCCGGACCGCGACGTCCTTGTTCAACCGACAGCAAATACACTTTGTACCGATCTCCAATTTTATAGCGTTCACGCGGGTTCTGCTGAGCCGGCGGCATCAATGCGGTCGCATGCCCCAAATCCATGAACACCATGGGGCCTTCAACGCGTTGCACTGTGGCGTTGACGATTTCGCCAACACGATCTTTATACTGATTGAAGAGGGTCTCGCGTTCAGCTTCGCGCAGCTTTTGAATGATCACTTGTTTTGCGGTTTGCGCCGCAACGCGACCATATCCTTCTGGAACCGGTAACTCCGTAATGATTTCGTCGCCGAGTTCTGCGTCCGGCTTGATTTTTTTTGCGTCTGTAATACCAAGATCGGTGCGCGGGCTGAACCGATGTTCTTCTTCGACAGCCTCGCCGTCTGCGCCAGCAGTTGGGTGCTCTTTTTTTTCTTCGCGTTTCTCTTTCCCCATTCGCTTTTCTTTGTCCGATTTCTCTTCGGCTTTTTTGAGGCGTTCCAAATCTTCCTCTGTGGGGTCAGCGACGACGGTTTTCACATCAAAGATACGAGACGACGCGTCGTCGGGATTAAATTCGACACGACAGTTGAGCATCTTGTTGCCGAACTCCTTGCGGTAGGCAACGGCAAGGGCAGCTTCGATGGCTTCGACCACTGAATCAAACGGGATGTTTTTTTCATCACAGACTTGTTCAATGGCCATGATGAGTTCACTCTTTGGCATAGGGTATAGAGGCTTATCGAGCCACAAATTTTATAAGCAATCAAAAAACCAGGATGTGTATCCTAGTCTCTGTGGGAAAGTATAGCCGGTCGCGTGATTCTGTCAAGCGCTTATCTGTTGCTTGTCAACTGTCTGTACGTAGAAAGAAGTTTTTCATCAAACGTGATAATTTCTGCACCAAGCTCTCTTGCTATGGCCATGAGCGAGTAGTCTGTATACGAAAGTGCTTTACGTGGTGTTATTTCCGCAAGTAAATCCGATGTCGCATCTAGCCATTCCTGACCTACGCTCACTACTTTTACTGCTCCATGTTTTGTGACAAATTCATAAAAAAACTTTGCAAGATCCATGTATCCTTTTTTCATGAATATCGAACACACTTCTTGAATCACAAAAACACTCACAAGCACAGTTCGCTCTTTCAATGCTTCAATGAGAAGTGCACGAGCTTTCTGGTGCGTCGTATCATCAGTATCAAGTTCTGCGATCCAAATATTGGCATCAATAAAAGCAAATTTACTGCGCGCCATAGAGAATTTCATCAACCCGCTGACTCAGATGCTTTTCACCGGATGCTATAGCATGTTTTTCCAACTCCTCAATGCCTGTGTATTTTTGTCTTTGCTCAGCAATCATATCGTAATCCACAAACACATCTGTGGCATACTTTTCGGGAACATACCTCCCGACTGTTTTGCCATTTTTCACAATGGTATACACCTTACTTTTTGGTTTATCGGTTATGTGCGCCAGGTTGCGACCAAAATCGCGAATAGAAATCACTTCTTGATTGTTGGCAATAATTTGGATGAGATTCATAAGGTGTTGATAAACTATTCAATACAACAATGTTAGACGATTGTCTGCCAATTGTCAAACATCCAGATCATCTTCCCCAATATTCCAGTAGAAATGCAATCGCGCCCTTCTTTCTCGCACTTCTACAACCACAAAATCCATCTGCCATGGCACAGAAAAACCCTCAGACCGCTGCTGCAACTCCATCACTGCCTTTTTCAGTTTCCGAAATTTCTGCCGCGTCATTGCCATCGCTGGATCGCCGTACACCGATGATGTCCGCGCCTTGACCTCGACCACATGCAGCCGTCCGCGACGCATCGCCAAAATATCAATTTCACTCCACCGTGTGTGTACATTGCGCGCGACAACACAAAACCCATTGCGTTCGAGATAGTGCGCAACACACTCTTCTCCCCGCCGTCCAAGACTTTTTCGGCTACTGTCATGTGTAAACATAAACCACCCTTGTGTTTGGGTGGTGAGTGTTGAGATTGATTGTGAGGGAACGGACTCACTCGAACTTACTTCCGAAACAGCATCGCCCAGTGGTATTCACCGGCTTCAAACTCTTCGACCAGTGTCAGCTGTTGCTGTTGTGCCAGCTTCTTCATCTCTTCTGGGTGCACACGAACGCGCACCTCGGGACCAATTGCTGTTTGCACGGGCTTCCATTCCACAACGAGCAGCGTGCCGCCGGGTTTGATCATGCGCACACATTCCCGCAACATGTCGGCCTTTTTCGCCGACTGAAATAAGGTGTTGATGAGCAAACCAACATCGACTGAACCGTCAATCACGCGCTTGGCTGCGCCGTACAACTCTAAGTCTGTCCAGACAGTCACAACATTTTGCGCTCCAGCAGCCTTTGCACTTTCCTCGGCGAGGCGCAAAATCTCTTTGATGACATCCAGAGCATAGACCGTTCCCGTTGCAGTCACCATTGCGCTGGCGTTGAGCATGAATGCCAGATTGCGACCAACGCCCATGTCAGCGACAACCAAACCAGTACCCACGCCGGCTTTTTTCAGCAGCGTGATCGGATCAATGACATCTGCACTCAGGTGAGAAGGAGTATCCATGCCTCCACTATACCATCGTCTTCATCGGCTGAAAAGATCGCCGGTGAATGAGTGAGATGCCGTTGTGACCTAACGCTGCGATGTGCTCGGCTGTTCCGTACCCTTTATTGTGATCGAACCCGTACTGTGGGAACAGCTGATGGTATTCATCCATCATGCGGTCGCGATAGACTTTGGCGATGATCGATGCCGCGGCGATTGAATAAATGGTGGCGTCGCCGTGTGCGATGGATGCGTGCTTGATGGGAAACGACAAAAATTTAAAGGCATCAACCAAGACATAGTCCGGTGCGCACGACATCTGCTCAATAGCGCGCAGCATCGCCAGTTCATTCGCGCGTGTGATTCCGATACTGTCGATTTCCTCGTGTGGCACAATGCCAAGGCCGTAGCAGATTGCACGTTCCAAAATTTTTTCCGACGCGTACTCACGCTTCTTTTTGCTGAGTTGTTTGGAGTCGTCAATGCCTTTGATACGTGGTTTGATGGGGAGTACAACAGCAGCGGCAACGAGCGGCCCGGCCCATGCACCACGACCGACTTCGTCAACGCCCGCGATCACACGATAGCCTTCTTCGACAAGGCGTTTCTCATATTTGAGATGTGGCCGGTTGAATATGGACATACGCGCATTGGTTTTGACATCCGATTTTAAAGCATTTTTTGGGTTTTGTCAA
>SBBP01000086.1 GCA_005239655.1 Candidatus Microgenomatus auricola
CTTTTTGAACGATGTCGTTGACAAGAAGGGTCTCAAAAAAATCATCGCCGATTGTTTGGCCGTGCATGGCATCGACCGCACCGTACAACTGCTTGATGATGTGAAGGATCGCGCAATGGAGTACATCACGCAATCCGGAATGAGTTGGGGGATGGATGATTTGATCGTACCGGAAAAGAAGTATGAAATTTTGAAGAAGGCAGAGGCTTTCGTCGATGAAATTCAACAGCACTACAACACGGGGTTGTTAACGGATGAAGAGCGTCGTACCAAGGTGATTGAGGTATGGACCAAGGCGAAGAATGATATTACTGTGGTGTGTCAGGCGGCGCTCGACAAGAAGAGCCCGGCCTATGCCATGATTAACTCTGGTGCTCGAGGCTCGTGGGGTCAAACCACACAGATGATGGGAATGAAAGGCTTGGTGATTAACCCATCTGGTGAAACGATTGAATTGCCGGTCAAAGCGAACTTCAAAGAAGGATTTGATGTGTTGGAATATTTCATTTCAACGCACGGTGCACGCAAAGGGTTGACCGATACGGCGTTGCGTACAGCGAACGCCGGCTACCTCACACGTCGCTTGGTTGATGTCGCTCAAGACTTGGTGGTCGTTCGAGAGGATTGTGAAACAGATCAGGGTTTTCGTATCACCGCAAAAGAGACCGAAGCGATGGGTGAGTCTTTGGTTTCCCGTCTGCTCGGTCGTGTGTTGGCAGAGAATCTTGTTGATGCAAAAGGAAAAGTGCTCGTGAAGAAGGGCACGCTGGTGACACCAGAACATATCGCGAAGATCAAAGGAAAAGCGGAAGAAGCGGTTATTCGTTCGGTCCTAACCTGTGGACTAGATCGCGGTGTCTGTCAGTTTTGTTACGGTTACGACCTCGGTCGGAATGCGATGGTTGCGATGGGTACAGCCGTGGGGATTATCGCTGCGCAATCCATTGGTGAACCGGGTACACAGCTGACGATGCGTACGTTTCATACGGGAGGCGTCGCCGGAGCCGACATCACCCAAGGGTTGCCTCGTGTGGAAGAGTTATTTGAAGCTCGGCCGTTAAAGAAGTCTGCAGTCATTAGTGATGTGGATGGTGAGATAACGGATATCACCGAAGAAAATCGTCAACGCGTGATTCATGTAACGCATGCCGCAAAGACCGAGGAGGAGTATGTGGTGAAGAAAGGTGATACGGTGAAGGTGGAGGATGGCGCCAAGGTTCGGAAAGGAGCGGTGTTGTACGAAAATGCTGAAGGCGAGGTGAAGGCGCGCATCAAAGGTGTTGTCAAAGTGATGAAAGGTGCCATCTCATTATTCGGTGAGGAAGAAAAAATTCGTGAATTCCATGTTCCGGCTGGTTACGGCGTGTGGGCAAAGAAAGGTGACCTGGTGGCTGTTGGGCAGCAAATCACCGAAGGCAGCCTGGACTTGTATGAACTGTTTGCGCTGCGCGGTATCGAAGCAGTGCAGAAATATATTATTCAGGAAATTCAATACATCTATTCATCTCAGGGACAGAAGGTGCATGATAAGCACGTTGAAGTGATCACGCGCCAAATGTTTTCACGTGAGAAGGTGCTCGACGCCAAGGATACCGATCTGTTGGTTGGTGATGCGGTATCGCGTGCGACGTTGCACGCGGCAAACCGCGCGGTAAAAGAGAACGGTGGTGAACCCGCGGTGACTGAGCCGGTGTTGTTAGGCATCACCAAAGCGTCGTTGTCTGTGGATTCGTTCTTGTCTGCAGCTTCATTTCAAGAGACGGCTCGCATTTTGATTGATGCTGCAGTGTCTGGGAAAGTTGACGGCCTGCGTGGGTTAAAAGAAAACGTCATCATCGGTAAGCTGATTCCTGTCGGAACCGGCTTTGAAGCTCGTGTGGATGCCGACGCAGCAGCCGCTGCCGCTGCTGCCGAGACGACAGGAGAAGAGAAGGTGTAAACGGTGTTCAAAACAAAACTTGAAAAGCAGGGTGTTTTTTGCTATACTACATCAATGACAAAGGGGATTAACGCTTCTATTGCGCGTGTGCAGGACGGTGAGATTCCGTACCCGCTTCACGAAAAACATAGCCGATACACGCACTTGCGTGAAACTTCGCGACCGCGCACGATTGTCATCCACAAACCAAAGTTTATCATTACCGCTGATAAAAACGGTGAGGTACAGGTGATGAAAGACAAATCCATTTCTATTCAAGATGGTGTGATTGTTGATGTGTTTGATCCAGAGAAAAAGGCTATCGACTTAAATACAGTCGATTTGTTTTTTGATGGGAGCAAGCGCGGTGGGTTGGCGATTACCCCTGGGTTCATCAATATGCATGCCCATCCGCCCATGTATTTGTTGCGTTCGTCGTTGATGTTGGAGAAAGGGGAGAACCTCGAGAAGTCGCTTCGTGACATGTTCCGCTTTGAGAGCAAAATGAAGCATGAGGATTTTTATGTTTCGACGATTGGTGATTTGACTGAGGAACAGAAGAATGGAATCACCACGACATTGTCGCACTACGCGGTGTTTGACCCGATTGAGGAGGCGGCGAAGATGGTGCGTCACAATGTGGTGAATGCGATTTCAGCGGTGTCGAATTCCCATCCAGAAAATACCCCGGCCTCTGTCGAGAAATTATTGAAGAAGCGCGACAATTACTACACGCAAATTGCGATTGCCATTCATACGTTGCATCAAGCACAGCCAGCCGTGTTGAAGAAGGTTGCCGCACTAGTGAAGAATTATCGCACACTGTTCACAACGCACGTCGCTGAAACCCAGGCATCGGTTGCGCGGAATTTGCATGTGCACGGTGATTTGACGATTCCCACATTGAAGCGCTATGGGTTGGCGAATTCACGCACGATCATGTCGCACTGTGTGCATTTGACCGAACCGGAAATTGCGATGGTGGCCAAATACAACATGGGCGTGGTGCACTTGCCAACATCGAACAAATTGCATCGGAGCGGTGAATTTCAGTATCCGCTCTTTGTGAAATACAAGGCGACTGATCGTGTTGCGCTCGGCACCGACAGTGTGATTTCAAAAAACAGTTTGGATATTTTATCAGAGGCTTTGCAGACTCGGATCATGCATCAGGAAAAATACGTCGTCTATTATGAAGAGTTGTTTAAGATGATGACGTGTAATGCGGCAGATATACTGCACATGAAGGACCGCGGGCGCATTTTGCCAGGGTACCGAGCTGACCTTGCATTCTGGAAAGTGCGCGATCGCGGATTCATTCCGTATGACGAAAATAGTCCGGCAACGATTATTGGAAATATGATTACGCACGGCGGCCGCAACGTCCGCGACTTGATGATTAATGGTGAGTTTGTGATTTCCAACCGCCGACACAATTTGGTGAACGAAACCCGTCTGCTTGATGAGTTGCAGGCGCATCATCAACAGTTGCGGAAACGCGTGCCGCAGAAATAGTGAATACAGAAAACAGCCTTCGCATCGGCTGCATCCGGGCCTGAGCTACCTTTACGGCCCGTCAGCAGTCGAGTGCGGCGGCTTTTTACTTATCCCCTATAGTTTGTCGTACGCTTTATTGCTTCCAACGTATGCGGATGCGATTCTTTGAGGCCGGCGTTTGTGATGCGCACGAAGGTGGCGACTCGCTGGAGCGTTGATATGTCTTTCGCGCCGTTGTACCCCATGCCTGCACGGACGCCGCCAGCGAGCTGGAAGAGGATTTCGGCAACAGGTCCTGTATATGGTGTGTAGCCAACGACTCCTTCTGGAACGAGTTTGCGTTTTTCGGTAACGCCTTTTTGCCCGTAGCGGTCTTTGGATCCTTTTTCCATGGCGTCGACTGAGCCCATGCCGCGATAGGTTTTCATTTTTTTACCGTTGACGGTGACGACGTCGCCTGGTGCTTCGTCTGTGCCCGCGAATACTCCTCCGGACATGATGGCGTGTGCACCTGCAGCGAGTGCTTTCACGATGTCGCCAGAGTATTTGATGCCACCATCTGCGATGATAGAGACTTTGGATTTTTTTGCTGCCGCTACGGCATCCATGACTGCGGTGAGTTGCGGAACGCCAATACCAGCAACGATTCGCGTGGTGCAGATGGAACCCGGGCCAATACCGACTTTGACGACATCTGCTCCGGCGTTGATCAGCGCGCGCGTTCCTTCAGCTGTTGCGACGTTCCCACCAACGATGGTGACGTCGCGTTTCCCAAATGTTTTTTTGAGGCGAGTGACTTGGGTCAAGACGCCCTTGGAATGGCCGTGTGCGGAATCGACCGTAATGAGTTTGGCGCCAGCCTTCACGCACAATTCTGCGCGCTTGAACTGTTCGTCACCAACAGATACTGCAGC
>SBBP01000129.1 GCA_005239655.1 Candidatus Microgenomatus auricola
GACTTTGAAATCCATATCGCCCGAATGATCCTCGATGCCTTGAATGTCGGTGAGCACTTTGTATGTTTTGGTATCTTCAGTCATCACCAATCCCATCGCGATGCCTGCGACCGGTTGCTTCACCGGAACGCCGGCCGCCATCAACGCGAGCGTTGAACCGCAAGCGGAGGCTTGTGACGACGAACCGTTCGACATGAACACGTCAGACACCACACGAATCGTATATGGGAATGTCTCCTTTGGAGGAATCATGGTTTCGAGTGCCTTTTCCGCAAGCATGCCGTGTCCGATGTCGCGTCGTGATGGCCCGCGCATTGGTTTCACCTCACCGACGGAGAACGGTGGGAAATTGTAGTGGTGCATGTAGCGTTTGGTGTACTCTGGTTCGATGCCGTCAATAATTTGTGCATCGCCGGGTGCGCCAAGCGTCACTGTGGAGAGTACTTGTGTTTCGCCGCGCTGAAAAATCGCGGAGCCGTGTGTGCGCGGCAACACATCGACTTCGGCATACAGTTCACGCACTTCATCTAACATGCGGCCGTCGACACGGATGCCTTTTTCGAGAATCAAGTTGCGGAAGCTATTTTCGTAGTACTCATCAAAGACGTGGTTCGCCGTTTCCTTTTCCTCCTCTGTTTCAAACAATGCAAGGAGATCGGTTCGCACTGTGGCTTCTTTCCCTAGCCGCTCTGTTTTTGAACGAATGCCAAAAAGTGAATGAATGTTTTGTTTGAGAAAGTCGTTTGCCTTTGCGACCACTGCATCGTGCAGTTCTTGTTCTTCTTGTGTGAGTTTCTTCACTATCGGTTCCGCTTTTGACTTGCCGACTTTGGCTTGCACGTCGCGCAACAGCTCAAGCACAGGTTTTCCTTCGCGAAGGCCGAATTCAAAACCACCCATCATCATCTCTTCAGAGGCTTCGTTTCCTTCGGCTTCGATCATCACGATCTGACCATCTCGAACCGCAAGCAAAAGGGACAATGGGGATTTTTCCTGCTGCTCTGTGGTGGGGTTGAGGACGTACTGACCGTCAACAGAGGCAACAGTGAGACCGGCAATTGGCCCGTTCCACGGAATGTCGGAGATCAACACGGCGCACGAAGCAGCAGTCAGTGCAACGTATGCGGGGTTATTGACTTGGTCCACAGACAAAACATTCAACACCACTTGGATATCATTGCGGATACGATAGTCGAACAGTGGACGCAGTGAACGGTCAGTGATGCGGGCGTTCAACACCGCTTGGTCAGAAGGGCGCCCCTCGCGTTTAATAAATCGCGAACCTTTGATTTTGCCTGCGGCGAAAAGATTCTCTTCGTATTCTACGCTTAACGGGAAAAAATCAATTCCCTGACGAATGTTTTTCGACATGGTGACGGTCGCGAGGACGACGGTGTCGCCGTATTGGACGCGCGCTGCACCGTTGGCGAGTCCGGCAAGCTTGCCGGTTTCGATTGTGAGGGTTCGTCCGCCCCAATCGAGTGTGAATGTGTTCACGTTATGCATACTGTTTTTTTTGCTCGCCCACACACCGCAGACTTCGTTGAACAGGATTACGGAAGTCTAATCGTGTATGGGCGAATGATTAAAATGAAATCAATGATCAGAAAGCCTGCACATCAGATGCAGGCTTTACGATTCTGTTAGACGTTATCTTTCAACTTGAGCACCCGAATCAGTTTTTCGTACTCCTTTTGGTTTTCCTTTTTCAGGTAGCGCATGAGGCGACGCCGTTGGCCGACCTTCTTGAGCAAACCATGGCGAGAGGAAAAGTCCTTCTTGTGGCGCTTCAGGTGTTCGGTGAGTTCCGCAATTTCGGCTGTGAGAATGGCAATCTGGACTTGCGGAGAGCCGGTGTCATTCTTGTGCGTCGCAAACTTTGCGATCAGCGAATTTTTCTGTTTCTTACTGAGCATGGCGTTTTTTAGTCACGAGTGTCCGAGGCAAGTGCTCCGTTTCAAAGCCCCAAGCCAAGACACCGTCAATGAATTAAGTACAGGCGATTTTACCATTCCGCATCACTCGCTGTCAACTCCTTGAAAATTTGTGTATACTTCAAGTGTTCATTTAACATTCATCACAAACCCATGGCAGTAAAAAACCTGAACAGTCGAGAAGCATTGCGTTTTGGATGGAACGCAACCAAAGCACAGCTCGGTTTTCTGATTGGCATTGCGGTGATCTACACACTCGTGATGGTCGTGCTCGGATGGGCTGACTATAAAATAGAAGGTATGCTGGGATTTCTTGCCATGATCATCTATTTCCTCGGCTCATTCATTCTGAGCTTGGGGGTCACAAAAATCTCATTGAAAATTGTTGACGGGCAAAAAGCTGAATTTGCCGATCTCTGGAATTCATGGGATGTGCTTGGGCAGTACATCCTTGTCTCTGTGCTGTTGAGTCTCATGCTATTGGTCGGCTTTGCTTTGTTCGTTGTTCCAGGGGTCTATGTCCTCCTTCGTTTTTTTTATGCACCCGTATTCGTGCTTGATAAAAAAGTGAAGGCGATGGACGCATTCAAAATGAGCTCAGAAATGACTCAAGGAATCAAGCTGAACCTGTTTGGATTTTCCATTGTCTGTGGATTGATTATTTTGCTCGGTGGGGCCGCACTCATCGTTGGTATTTTTGTTGCGCTGCCGGTGGTGTGGATCGCAGCGGCCTCTACCTACCGTCTGCTCCAAAAACAGATGGACGGACAAGGTGCTTTGCCAGCTGCAGCAACTCCACAGGTGCAGGACTAATTCATCGGGCAGTTTTGCGCGCACCGGTCATCGGTTTGCGTTTGCGAGGAATGAGAAATCGTTTTGTGTCTTGCGAGAGATCAAACACCGCGTCGGCTTCGGCGCGACAGCCGTGACTTTTGATGTATCGAAGGAGGTCGGCAAAATCACCGTCGCCCGAGACAAGAATTACTGCATCGAGTTTTGGGAGAATGCGGACAATGTCCATGGCAATGCCGATGTCCCAATCCCCTTTTTGATTTCCACCTTGAAAGTTTTGTAGTGGTTTGGAGCGCAGTTCGTAACCGCGTTCCTGCAACGCAGTGAAAAATGTCCCTTCGTCTTCGTGGTCGGCTTGAATCACATACGCAAAGGCGCGAATGAGTTTGCGTGCGCCAACGGCTTCTTTCAGGATTTCACCAAAGTCGACGCGCTGGTCGTAAAGAGCGCGCGCCGAATAGTACATGTTTTGCACATCAACGAACACGCCGACGCGCTGATCTGGTCTTTGCATTTTTTTAACAGGTCAAATAATAAAAAGTGATTGTAGTATACGGCAGCACTGTCGTTGTGGCAATTCTCAAAAAGGGGGTAGGAGGTCGACGGCGTTCGCAAACGTCGACCCTCCTCATGGGTTCACCGCAGCCAGTCCACGATGACCTGGAACCACAGTGGCGTGAAGATCACGGCCGGACCGAGACACGTGCAGCTGACTGCGACGTACACTCGGCTCCACGCCTCCTCGACCTGTTCGGCGTTGGCGCCAGTTGCCTCCATGTACCCTGCTTCATCGACCACCTTGCCCTGGCTGTGGGCGTGGAGGCCGTAGAAGAACATCGCCAGCCCGACGGCCGCGAAAACGATTGCCCAGCCGGGCCCGAGAATGCCGAGGTACCAAAGAACCAAGTACTGAACTTCCATCACTCCCCCTCCAAAGGGTTTCGGAATCTCACGCAACGATTCGCATCGCGGCTCTTCCTGAATACAGAACAGGAGACCTTCTGTCCTCAAGAAGTAACGCAGCAGTATAGCCGAAAGTGCCTATCCTGTCAATACGAAAGAGGCTGCCGAAGCAGCCCTTTTCTGGAAACGCTATCTACAACGCTTTCTGTACACGCCTATGACTTGCTAAAAACGTATTCTGCAACCTCTTCCCACGTTTCTTCCGAGAACACTTTGAATTTCCTTGGCCCGATCACGTACAAATACTCATTGATGTAGAC
>SBBP01000139.1 GCA_005239655.1 Candidatus Microgenomatus auricola
CTCGTGCAACGCATCGATGAAAACGACGGAGTGCTCGCCTCTGCAAACCTTCTGCCGCATGTTGCCGCGCGCGAAACCGCACAACTGACGTGGTATGTCTTTAAGCAGCGCGACGAACTCAACCAGAATATATATACGGTTGATCCATCAGTGGAGTGGGTCCTCTTTGATAGTGAAGAATTTTTGGATTTTCGAACCACAGCAGAATATCGCAGCGAATATGAGACCGCATTCCAAACACTTTTGCGAGAACAGTTCACCGTAGTAGACACCGTCGGTTCGGCGATGCTGTGGAGACGGAACGGAATGGAAGGCAGCGAGGCGCCATTCGAAAGTATTGTGCAGCTGACACCAGGCGATTCCGGCGTCACCGAAGACAAAAGTGATGCCGTGTTTGAACTCGTGGGGGCACCCAAGCTCTCTGGGGCAGTACTGGAAATTGCCGTGGCTGTTCTTGATCCCGAGCAATGGCGCGTGATGGATGCGCAACAACAGCAGCTCCTCTTTCGCATTTCTGCTGGCGAGGAGGAAGTACGCGTGCCACTGGGGTATGGTTTTGCAACGCCGGACACGGTGCAACCCGGCGATATCATCACCACACACATCACACTTCCAGAACGGCTATTGAGTATTGGCGGTGATGTGCGCGTCGTCGGACTGCACGTTCAACCGGAACGCATTGTACGCGGTCGCTACCAATCAACAGTGCGTGAAGATCACATCCTCGCAAAAGTGTTTAAGCCTATTGAATTGAGGCATTAATTCTGTTGAAGGGCTTCGAGCACCCCAAAGTATGCCGGTTTCTTTTCGAGGTTCTCATCGAACAGCAGCGGATGTTTTTTTGTGAGCCAGTACGGACCACCATCGCGGAGCCCCCAAACGACAATAGTCTTGTGGCGGCGTGCAGCTAAAAAGGCTTTGACGATTTTTTTGTACGTTCGCTTCTGTCGCTCGTAGTCTTTTTTCGTGGCGTTCTTCGGGAGTGCCACGTCGAGCTCGGTGATGTAGTTGTCAATCCCAAGATCCGCAATTTTATTCATCCGCTTACGGAGGATATCGGCGTCGAAGCTTCCGGGTGTGACATGGAGTTGCCAGCCGAGCGCATCCACCGGCGTTCCTTCATTTCGCAGGTCGATCAGTAAATTTTTGACGCCTACGAACTTGTCCTTGTTGCTCTCCATTTCGTAGTCGTTGTAACGGAGTATAGCGGTTGGATCGGCTTCATGCGCTCGAACAAAAGCCTTGCGGATGTAGTCGTCACCCATGGCCTCAACCCACACATGGTTATCACGGAGCGCACCAAAATAGTCAACAGCCTCGTTCACGACATCCCAAAGCGCGATCTTTCCCGCATAACGACCAACCACGGTATCAATATGTTCATTCATGACCTCTTCGATTTCAGAGGACGGAATGTCATGTATCCAGTCGGGGAGTTCTTCGAACCACACCAGCACGTGACCGTGGAGCTCCATATCGCGCTTGCGCCCCCATTGTACTTTGGCGTCCATCTCGGTGAAGTCGAATGTGGGACGGTTCTCGCGAGAACCGTCCCCCCAGAATGTCGCGAGGGTCATCACATTCATTTCTCGCTCGAAGACTTCATTGTAGCGGGAATTGCGAAGCTCGTACTGATACAGGGAACCGAATTTGATGCCACGTTCTGCGGCGAGCGACTTGAGGGTATCCTCGGATATAGCGCTGACAGGTGGAGAAGAGAGGGGAGTGACCAATGCAACGATTATCAGTACTGCCAGGCCCACCACAAGCCATTTTACAGTAGGTGTTCTCATAAAAAGTTTTGTACTATTTACGACCTTTGAATACTCTCCAATAGTTCACGTATCTGTGCCGTCGTATCGGGGTGCGCAAAAACACGGTTCATGAAAACAGGAATTGCGCGTTCGTAGGCCGGCTGGTTAGGGCGATCTTCATTCAGTTCTCGATGCAGAGCCTCTAATGCGTACTCAAAATCAGACAGAACTTCTCTCGTTATTCTTATTAATTCATCATCCGTGTAGAGTTCTCTCATGGCCGCAAGGAGCTTGCCGAAATCCGTATTAAATTTTTCAGGTTTATTATGGTAGTTCTGTAACAGATGCAGTACTTTGTAGGAAAAAATAGTGTCTGGCCGAGCAATATAATAGTCTCGGCTGTTGAGATGTATTTTTGCGACTCGCTTCGCCCCGTATGCCTGAAGTGGATCGCACATCACCATGGATTGGTCACTATTCTTCAAACACATTTTTGCGCCGTCAGGAAGTTCTTTCAACGAGGGTCCACCTCCACCCTTCCATAAATACTGCGCTCGGGCACGCTCGTACTCGTCCTCCTCGCCACGGCGATACGAAGCTTGAACATGCGCCTGTTTGGCGCGGTAAAAATCCGTTGGAACATAGTCCAAATCCCCAACAGGTCGAGCAAATGTTGCAAGCAATCGCCGTGCCCGCTCTGGCACCGGGTGTGTAGTTCCTTCACGCAATGCCGGCATGCAGCCTTCATCCATTTCTGTAAACGATTCTGCTCGTGCGAGCAACATGACAGCCAAAGATCCAGAGAGATAATAATTCATCACCGGCTCTGATTGCATTGCGTCCGGTATCTTGGGAAGCTCAACTGTTGTGCCATGGTCATCCACTGGAATAATCATGCGTGTATTTTCATCGACTTGCGGCCAACGCCCAACAACATACTCGGCAAATTGTTCTACTGAGTTCAAAATTTCTTGTTGTTCTGGCGTCGCCTCGTCAATTGCACCAGATGTCAGATCCGGTGCGCGCGGGGCGAAGCGATGTGTCCGACCGAACTCCGGCATACAATCAAGTTTTAGCGATCATGTTACTTTACACAGGTTGGCGGAGAGAGCGAGATTCGAACTCGCGAACCCTTTCGAGTCACACGCACTCCAAGCGTGCGCCTTCAACCACTCGGCCATCTCTCCAAATTCTCGGCACAGCCTCGCACAAAAAACGATTGGCCACACCCGAATTGCAATCGTAGTATACCGACCCGCCAACTTTTTTCAAGAGCGTGATTGATAAGTGCTGCGTGACCCACCAGGCATGATATACTACCCACAAATAACATTTCTCACGACATGATGGCATCATCCAAGGCAAAAACTCCAACAGCATACATCGCACAGCTCAGCGGTGAGCGTAAAAAGGAGATCCAAACGTTGCATGCGTTCATCAAAAAATGTGTTCCTGCGCTGAAACCCTCCATGCAAGCCGGTATGATCGGCTACGGGACATACCACTACCGGTACGCCACCGGACGCGAAGGTGATTGGCCAATCATCGCGCTCGCCAGCCAAAAAAATTACATCTCACTCTATGTCTGCGCCAGTGATGGCAAGCAGTATGTCGCAGAAAAATACAAAGCGCGACTCCCAAAAGCCAATATTGGCAAAAGCTGCATTCGCTTCAAGCGAGTCAGTGATATTGATTTGAAGGTGATTGAAAAACTGATTAACGAAAGCTGCCTAGTGATGCGAACA
>SBBP01000110.1 GCA_005239655.1 Candidatus Microgenomatus auricola
GTGCTCTACCCGGAGCGACTCATCCCGGGCGGCATCGACGCCTACTGCGCCATGATGGAGGCAGAATGCAGCAGTCGCGGCTTCGAAGCGCTTCGCTGGACGCAGTTCATGCGGGACCACGCCGAAGCCTACCGCGTCTCCGAAGAAGCAGCGGTGCAGATGATCACGGAATACATGGTGCGCTGGGAGGCGTTCCAGGGCGAAATCGCGCACGACAAGCCCAACAAGGCACGTGCGCTCGATCTGGCCCGCACACACATCCTCATGCGCGCCGCCGAAGGCCGAGTGCTCGTGGAGGTGTTCGGCACGATGCTCGTCCTCTCCACGGAGACGCGAGCACTCCAGCGCTACGACAACCTCGTGGTTCCGCGCTGCGACTACTGCGGCCACGACTGGATGCCGAAGTACCCACACCGGATGGAATCACTCACGGGCAAGCTCAAAGATTGAGTCTTGTCCTTCTTTTTTTACCTGTGGAAATCTTTTTGACTAAAATTAGCCATTTTTGTGATTTGAATGCTCTTTTTCTATTTTTGAATTGACTTTACACTAAAATATGATAAAGTATGAAACATTAAATTTAATAACGATATGCAGATAGACCAGCAGCTAAAACAGGTCTTTCTTTCGTATAAGAGCCAGGTCAAACGCCATGCAAAAGGGGCGCTGAAGTACGACTATCTTGTGCCTGCAGGGCCATACGAGGAACAGTGGGATTGGGACGCATTTTTCGTCGGCATGAGCCTGCTTTCGGATATCCCATCTGAGGCAATTTACCTTCGCAACTGGGCGCTGAATTACCTCAATTACGCCAACCCCAAAACCGGTTTCACGCCTGGGCTCCTCACACCCCAAGGGCGGGATAAGCGATTGAACCACATCAAACCGTTTCTCGCACAAGGCATTTACTTCGCATCACAGAATCTCAAAGACTTTTCGTGGGTTCGCCCGTACTGGAAACGGTTGGAACGCTCGGTCACCTATCGCGAACGGTACCTCTGGAGCACGCGATACGACCTGGGCATGTGGTACAACAGCATGGAGTCTGGAGCGGACAACAATCCCGCATCGCACTACCACCCGAACGGAAGCGTGGTCTCCGTGGACCTGAATGCATTCCTCTATCGCGAGTACACCGCCATGAGCATGATCGCACACGAACTGGGCAAAGGTTCCGCAGAACGCAGATTCAAACGCAAAGCCGATGCGATTCAGCGCAACATGAATCGCTACCTCTGGAACGCAAAACAGCACAGCTTCTACAACCGAAATAACCGCACCGGAGAATGGATCATCTGCGACAGCTATTCAAACGTTGTCGCATTGTGGGCAGGCATCGCGCCGCAAAAAAACGGGAGGGCAATGATCCGAAACATCGTGCTTAATCCCAACAAACTGTGGGCACGCTGGGGAATCCGCACGCTTTCCAAACAAGATCCGCGATACAACAACAAGAACATCATCAAACCGTACTCGAACTGGCAAGGACCGGTGTGGCCTATCGCGAACTACATTGCAATGCACGCGCTGCTGAACTACGGTTTTCAGAAAGCCGCAAAGGTACTGGCTCAACGAATCGTCACTCTCTGTCTCCGGGATATTGATCGCACTGGCGGAATGCATGAAAACTACCACGCTGATACTGGACGCGCGCTTGCCGCACCGCACTTTGTCAGTTGGAATCTCCTCGTTGCACAGATGATGGAACAAGCCAATACAAAAATGAATCCGTTCGCACTGAAGTTGTCCTGAGCACCACACGAAGTCGGGGGTACGTCACAAAGACTGCCCTCCTCTTCGTGGGGCGGTCCCGCGTTTCAGAGCAATCTGAAGAGTGGGGATCACAAATCCCACAAAGATACACGTTAGATGAACCTTGAACTAGTGCTCGATGAGCACTCAGGAGACAGCTGTGGAAACTCTCACTGGTCTGATGGGCTCCGGCCCGGGTGTGAGCGTCGGCAACGGCCTCGAGTCGCCTCGTTCCGCGACGGCCTACAAGGCCACGATCAACGGCGAGCTGCAGGCGATGTTCGGCGCGCGCTACCGGATGCCAACGGACGAAGACGTCGCGCACGGTGCCGCCGAGCGGCTCGCTGAGTGGCGGTATCGCCTGTGGGCGATCGTCCCCCTGGCTGAAACGGTCGTGGACGAGGATTGCAAAATCCCGGTCGCGATCGAGGGCATGGCCCGGTACGTGAGCGCTCGGATGCGCCACGACCACTTCTACGTCGTGAACGCTGGCTCCCACGCCGACAACGTGAACGCCGCCCGCAACGGTGGCGCGATCGTGGTCGAGCAGGACCGCGTGTTCGACGCGGTGAACTGGGAGCAGCTGCTTCCGATCCTCGGGCGCAGCAAGCGGCCGTTCCGTCGTTCCGGCAAGGGCTTCACGGTCCTCGCCGGCCACCTCGTTCTGGCTGCCCTCGGGCTGCCGAACAACGCGGTGGTGTTCCAGACCGACGCGGAGATCAGCGACTACGAGCGGTACAACCCGCTCGAGCGCCTCCTGCTGGTCGTGGACAAGGAGCGGTCGACGCGCCATGCCAAAATGGCCAAGCACGGTCGCAACAACGAGACGACCATGGCCATGCGGGCAGCGCTTCAGAACCTGTTCCGTCTCCCCATCCCCTGGATCCCGCCCAACGTCGCCACCTTCGCCCAGGAGCTCTTCGAAGCCCTCGGGGCCGACAAGTGGATGCTCACGGGCGAGTGGCTGTCGAGGGGTGACATGGTGATGGGCCGTCCCCTGGCAACGGGGTACAGCGAGGAGACCTTCCAGGCAGTCTGGTCGGTGCACTCCGCCCAGTGCGGGTGGCAGAACGTGCGGTACGTGGCCAACCCCCACGCCCGCGCGGACGGCGCCAACTCGCCGCGGAAGGAAGACCTGATGATGGAGAGCCTCTCCAGCTTCCTGCTGGCGCTCGCCCTCAACGGTCGTCCTCCGTGCACCTGGAACCTGGGCGACATCGCCGCGTTCAACGACAACGTGATGAGCCAGCTCACGACCATGCCCATCATCGGGCAGGACAACGAGCCGGTTCACGTGCACGAGATCCGTCCGGAGGGGATCATCCCTCCGGTCAACATGCTGCTTCGACACGGCATGGTGGACCTCGACGTGGTGCGTCGCGCGATCGCGGAGGCCACGATCTGATGGCGCCAACCCCCAAACTCACCTTCTTCGAAGGACACGAGTGCGGGGCTCTTTTTTTATTTACGAAAATTGCGGGACCGAACTACAATGTCACGATTGAAAGAGATTGCGCATCATTCAGTATCACCTCGACGCTCTGTGCGCCTTCATCGTAACCGTTGTGTTGTGTTTCGACTCGTACGCTGTAGGTGTTGTTTGCAGCACGCGCAACATGAATCGTATAGAGATTATACACGCCCTGCTCGTAGGCCTTCGTTGCACCATCATCTTCGTAATAGGTATAATCCGCTGTTTGTGCATTATCTATATATATATGGAACTCTACGTTGCGGAAGTCATGGGATTCCTGCGCGTGAAAGGCATGACCGTTCAACATCGGCACAATCGATCCATCACGCATATAGATTGGTGTGGCATCCAATGGCACATCAACAGAAAATGTAACTCCGCCCTCGATCCATTGCTTTGCATTGTAATCAAACCATTTCCCAGCGGGCAGCGTGATGTCGCGCGTATTCTGCTGCGTCACAACTGGTGCTTGCAAAATCGATGATCCAACAAGGAACTGATCATTGACGCTGTAAAATTCCGAATCATCAAAATGATAAAAGAGCGGCCGCAGAATTGGAGCACCTGTTATTGTGTGCTCATAAAATAGATTGTACAGATATGGCAGCCACTTGTAGCGCATATTCATCGCCGCGCGCATACTCACCAAGGCTTTTTCCGAAAAGAGATACGGCTCCTGTGCGGTTGCAAAAAACGACGAGTGATTGCGGAAGAACGGAAATGCAAAGCCTGCTTGGTACCACCGCGTCATCAACTGTTCTGTGGTGTTACGCATGAAGCCACCCACATCGGGACCGTTAAACGCAACGCCAGAAAGCCCAAAATTCAGAGTCTGGGGAATGGACATAGCGAGATGCTCCCAACGACTCACATTATCCCCTGTCCAGACAGCAGCATATTTTTGAATTTCAGTACACGCGGAACGTGTGAGGATAAAAGAGCGGTCGTGCGGTCGCGCAAGTTCAATACCGCGCAGTGTGGCTTTGGCCATCTCGTTTGCGTACTGATTATGACAGTAGTGATGCGGCACGGTTCCGTTTTGGAAGCACATATCTTCGGGCTCCACTTTTCCTGTGGACGGATCGTTCATGTCAATCCAAATACCATCAATCGTGTTGCCGACAAACTGTGCAACATGCTCTGCCCACCACTCTTGCGTCTCTGGCAATGTAAAATCCGGGAATGCGGTTTCGTTTGGCCACACCTGGCCAAGGTAATCCTTTCCATTCGGATTTTTGCAGAAGA
>SBBP01000100.1 GCA_005239655.1 Candidatus Microgenomatus auricola
GGTGTGAGTGTATCAAAATCTACTCCCTATTTCAACATCTTCAAAAATTGTTCTTCCGACAAAATCCGTACTTCCAACTTTTGCGCTTTCTCTAATTTGGAACCCGCTTCTTCACCGACGACCAGATAGTCCAAATCCTTTGTGACGCTGGATACCACTTTTCCGCCCTCTGCGCGCACTTTCGCTTTCGCATCGTCGCGCGTCATGCTCGCGAGTGTCCCTGTAAACAAAAATGTTTTGCGGCTCAAACGCACAGATTTCTTTTTGGGATTGACGATGTGCAGATGCGCAACGAGTCGATCGAGCACTACGCAATTGTGTTTATCAGAAAAATAGTCAGTAATGCTCTGCGCAACAACAGGGCCGACATCCGGCAACGCTTCTAATTCTTCAAACTTCGCATGACGCAATTGTGCAAACGAGCCAAAGTAATCCGCAAGCACCACTGCGGTCTGCTCGCCGACGTGCCGAATGCCGAGTGCGAAAACAAATCGTTCCAGCGGAACCCGCCGCGCGTTCTTCAACGCGTCAACCATATTCTGCGCCGAGGTTTCTGCAAATCGTTCCAGCGGCGCCAAGTCGTCCACAGCAATCTCAAACAAGTCAGCGGCGTTTTTGATCAAATCATTCTCGAGCAATTGATCGATAATCTTTGGTCCAACACCGTCCACGTCCAACCCCTTCTTCGACACAAAGTGGTAAATGCCTTCACGTTGCTGTCCGTAACAGGCTTTGTTTGTGCAGTAGTATGCGACCTCCCCGTCAGCTCGCGCAACAGGCGCTCCGCACACCGGGCATTGACGCGGCATGTGAAACGTTTTTTCTTTTCCCGTGCGTAACTTGGGCAAGACCTGCACCACGTCCGGAATAATATCACCGGCTTTTTCGATAATCACCGTGTCGCCAATCCTCACGTCTAGACGTTTGATCTCATCCATATTGTGCAGCGTCGCGCGCTTCACGGTTGTTCCTGCCACACGCACCGGCCGCAAATGGGCAACCGGAGTCATTGCGCCCGTGCGCCCGATCTGCACTTGAATATCCTCGACAACGGTTGTCGCCTGCTCAGCCGGAAACTTCATCGCAATCGATCCACGTGGCGCCTTGCCGACAACGCCAAACTTCTGAAACAACGGGTTCGAATTCACAATCACCACAACACCGTCAATCTGACACGGCATGGCATCACGTTTTTTTTGAATCTCCTCATAAAAATGCATCACTGCAGCGATATCCGCACATTCACGTGCATCCGGATCCGTATAAAAACCCATCGCCTGCAATAACTCATGCTCCTCGCGATGCGTTTTCTGTCCCAAATCCGTTGGAATCGCGTAGGCAATAAAACGCAAATCACGCTGAGCAGTGAGTTCAGAATCCAGCTGACGAATCGAACCCGCTGCCGTATTGCGCGGATTCATGAACAGCGGCTCACCGGCCTTCTCGCGCTCTCTATTAATTGCCACAAATACTTTTTTGGTGATAAACACTTCACCGCGCACTTCGATGCGTGGTGCGCGCTTCAGCGCCGGAAGAGCATTCAGTCGCAACGGGACACTGTTGATCGTACGAATATTCTGTGTGACGTTCTCGCCCACGCGGCCGTTCCCACGCGTTGCACCGAGACGCAACAACCCATCTTCATAGAGCAGGCTCACTGCCAAACCATCGATTTTGGGTTCTGCAAAAAACGACAGCCGCGCGAAAGGATCAAGTCGCATCAACCGCTCCTCCCACGCACGCAAATCTTCCTCGCCAAATGCGTCATTGAGTGACAACATCGGCGTTGGGTGGGTGACTTTCTCAAACTGCGCAAGCGGCTCACCTGCCACACGCTGCGTCGGTGAATCTGGTGTCACCAATGCCGGAAACTCCCGCTCCAATCGGACCAACTCATCTTTCAATGAATCCAGGGCGGCGTCGGAAATTTCCTGCCGATCTAAAACATGGTATACATACCGGTAATGATCAATTTCCTTTTTCAGTTTTTCGATACGATTCTTTGCCTCGCGTTGATTCATACATCGCTATGAAACGGTTGTTCATTGCCCTCTCTCTTCTCCTCCTGTGTATTGTAGTCGCAGGTGGATGGTTTGTGAATAGAGAGCTCAAAGATTTTTTGAGCGTGGCTCCAGCAGACCAGACCGCCAAAGCCGACGACCCCAACACCTGGCAGTTTGCGGTGATTGGTGATACCGAAGACATGCGTCCGATCACGGAAACAATGCGGGCAGAGATGGCAGAGCGCAACCTTGATTTCGTCGTCCACGTTGGCGATATTTCGAGTCACAGCGATCCTGAGCAACTCCGCGCGGTGAAAAACCTGTTTGCAACCCTGCCGTTCCCTACATACTACGTTCCTGGAAACAACGATTTGATCTATGATGAAACACTCGAAATCAAAACACCGAAACACTATCAGGAGATCATCGACGAGCGACTCTACTACGCATTCGACCATGAAAATGCGCATTTCGTTCTGCTCGACAATTCCTATCGCCGCTATGGATTCTCTGATGAAGAACTCGCCTGGCTCGAAGAGGACCTCAACGCCAACACCAAACCGTTCACGTTTTTATTTTTTCATCGCCCGCTCGATGTACCCGGACAACAACTGTTTGGTGATGATGAAACACCCGCCTCTCGGGAACAAAACGAAAAATTCAAGGCGCTCATTGCGCAATACAACATCACTCGCATCTTCAATGGCCATATCCACACCGCTTTGGGATACACGGTAGGAACCAGCGCTATTCCGGTCACCGTCACCGGTGGGGGCGGTGCCCTGCCACAAGAAATCCTCGGTGGCGAGGACGCCGCATTCTTCCACTATCTGATCATCACTGTTGGCAGTGATAACACAACTCCTGTTATGGACCGAGTAGAGTTTGAGTAGCCCCTTTCACAATCTGCGCAGTAGAGAAAAGAACAAATTCACTCAAGCCGGATGCGCTCGGCACCCACTTGGTGTGCGCACGCATCGCGCGTTGCGAACTATTCCCACTGCCCACAGCCGCAATATTGACGACGGACGGAATATTGACTTCAGCGCCTAACGCATCATCATTCGTGTACAGTGAAATTGTTGCATCACTGTACTCACAATTCGATGCGCGAATTTGAATCGTGTAGTTCGTATTCGCTGCTGGCCAATTGCTGGTCGCTTGACAGTCGTAACCCGACGGCGGCGACTCCACGCCGCAGGTATACAGTTGTTTGTAGACCGAGTCGTTCTCTAATCCAAATGATGAACTATTGTACTCCTGAAAAGTGAACTCCAGTTGCGTCGTTGACGAACAACTCGCCGGAACATTCCACAGCACACGCATCGATTCAGCGCTCATCAACGTGTTGATGGGATCGTCGGGATCATAGAGGTCAATTTGATAGAGTGACTCAATCAGGACCTCGAGAGCTGTCGTCGTATTCGTTGTTGCGCTGCTGTCAATTACATAGCTGGCATCTGCGGCGCTCAATGTCACTGGAGCAGCATCGGTTGCGTAGTTTTCCACTGCGGTCAGTGTGGTGCCGAGTAATTCGCGATTCTGACGATGCTCAGTAACAATATCCAAACTACGCTCAATCCCACTTTCCGCTGCATAGTACGACTGTAACGAATCATCGTACGCACGAGAAATCGATAGTTCACGGTAGACAATCGACGAAAACACAAAAGCCAGGGCAGTCATCACCGCGAGAATGAGCAGTGCCAATAACATGACTGCTCCAGATTGATGACGGAGACGTTTAGCGGACATAGATGCGTGGCGTCATTGTCGTTTGAATGAACGGTGAAACGGCATCTGTCTCTTGAATCATGAGTTGCATCACAACCGTCGCCACAGGGGATTCATCCGAAAGTGTACTGCTCGACAAATACGGAGCCGTATCTGGCGAAACAATGAACCTCCCCATTGCAAAAGAGACGGACTCCGCGTTCATCTGCGCCCATTCGGTGCTCGTTTCAGGATCAACAGTTTTTGGGCATGTTTGGTCAATTGGATAATCGGCACAGATGTAGAGGTTAGTTTCAGTTGTCGAGGTATAAAACCAGAACACGGTCTGCGTGCCACTCAATGTTCGAAACGCAAGAAAATACGGCTCGGCATCAGGACTTGAAGAGTAGAAACTGTAATCAATTGCCCCCTCACGTGCGGTCTCGACCATGCGTGTCAAGAATTGACGCGCCTCTGATTCTAACCGTAAATTCTGTTCCGATGCATCTTGATTCTTCAACGAAAGTAAAAAGAGATCCGAAGCCAAAACCATCACAATGCTGATCACCATCGTGGCAACCAATACTTCAACCAATGTAAAACC
>SBBP01000122.1 GCA_005239655.1 Candidatus Microgenomatus auricola
CATTTGCCGATCTCGATCGCAACCTCTCTCAAAAGGAATACCGTCCAACGTTTCCATACATCGCCGAAAACGGAGAGGGTTATATGGCAAACGCATACGATTATCTCAACCAGTGTTTAACCGGCTTCAATGGCTGGCGTGATTTTATCTACGATGAACACGGTCAAGAACGGCACGACATGATCGCGCATTTCGGACCACAGTTTGTGACTGCTGCGGAGCGGCTCGCCCGCTTTTTTGTGGCAATGCATAGCGACGAAGAACGCACACAGCGTGCGGCTGCTTGATTTTTTCATCGCAGGTCACTAGAATGACTCCGCTCGAAAACATGGACGTTGTTCGGGCGATTAGCTCAGTTGGTTAGAGCGCACGATTCACATTCGTGAGGTCACAAGTTCGAATCTTGTATCGCCCACAAAAAAAAGAGGCTCGGGTCGTCTTACGTCATTTCGTAGACGAAACCGAGCAGCTCGATCGCCCTGTGCAGCGCCGTGAAGTAGCTGGCGCCGAGTGCAAACGCGGCCCCCAGAGCATCTTCGACGTTGCCGAAGAATCCTCGGGCGTCATCGCCCTCGCCCACTTCAGCCCTGACCCAGTAGCCATCGTACGAGACAATGCGAGCGGACATTGATGTTCCTCCGAGGTGTTGGGTGAGCGAATTCCAAACTTCCATGAACTGAAAAGACCTCCGTTGCGGAGGCCTTTGAAACGTCAGCGAGAGTGACAACGTCAAGACGGGTCCACAACGTGGCCGGATCGTGTTGTTGTCGTTGTCTGCTGAGTGCAGTTCATGGTGAACACTCTATTCTGATTCTGTGCAGACGTCAACCCTCCTTACTTACCCTACGGTGGACCTGAGCGGACTCGAACCGCCCACCTCAGCAATGCGAATGCTGCGCTCTACCAGATGAGCTACAGGCCCGTGTGCAGAATCGTATTATACGCTGCAACGGATCTTGGTCAAGAAGTCGACGTCACCCGTTTGACACCGCTGCAGTGAAGTCGTAGGGTCGAAGAGTCTCAGCACATTTCATGAGGTCTACACTACATGCGATACTCAACGTATGGGTTGATTTTCGGAAGCTGTGTGCCGCTGGGTCTGCTTCTCGAGATGGGCGGCGCCGTGCTCAATGGCAACCCGGAATGGGGCGACTGGCGAATCGCCCTCGCATGCATCGCCTACGTCCTGCTGCTGTTGTGGCGGATGAGGGCAGACATGCGCGCGATCGACAGTGCGGCTTCCGAGGTCAAGCGACTCGAAGCCGAAGTCCGGGAGCAGGGGGACCTGCTGTGGCGGCACTGGGCGCCGCTCCACGACGACGCAGCAAATGCGCGCGTGCTTGTTCTGCGGACACGTGGTTGCGAGATCGCCAACAGCATCCTCTACCGCGAGGATGATCACCGGCCTCACAGCGAACGCTTCGCGGCCGAGATGCGTTGGCTACGCAGCCGTGCGACACGTCTCCAGCAGAGCCTGCGCGAGCTAGCTGAGATCCATCGCCAGCTGAGCGAAATCCGCTGGCAGCGTGCTCGCGAGGTGCACAGCCTGGCCGGAGCAGCCATCGGCATCGCCCTCATCGTGGTGCGCCAACAACCGACGGCAACGGCGCAGACGAGCTGCCAGTGCGTGTTTGGTGCAACCGTCACGTGCTTCAACGCCTGGAAGCGGATTCGGACTGCGGAACAGTACGCCATCGTGCCAGCCGAGTGCACCCGCGCAGAGTGGGATGCACTCGACCAACATGGCAACCTGCTCGCTGCGACCCTCAGCGACCTCGCTGAACACGCCGTGCCCTCGATGGAGTTCGACAACTAACCATCTACTGGCGCGGTTCTTTTTTTATAAAGAATAGCAATGAAGGAATCTGCATGTTCATACTCTAACTATTCCGTAGTGAAGCGCCATTCTTTTTTAAAATCTTCTTCGCCAACCGTTGCCGACACCTTCGCTGTATAGGTTGTGCGCGATTGTAATGGGGATTTTGGAATGTAGGTAATATTGTTTCCCTGGTAAACAAGGTTCGGATCAGTGGGGTCGTCTGGCGCGCGTAGATATCCAGAAACGAGGTTACCAGATGGATCGCGCAGTTCCATAGAAACGTTGGTGACGCTATATAATGCCGACATACCAAGAGAAACAGGGTATCCGAAAGGATATGTTCCGTTAAACGGCTCAACGGGGTCGGGAAATTCAGAAGTCGTGACTGTCGTTGGAATGTATGCTTGATTCACGCCTGGGTGTGGAATGGGCGCATGGTTGGCTGGGTCATAGTAAGTGACGTTGTTTTCTTCACCATAATCGTTGTTGCTAATGGAGTCACTGCCGATGTCGAAACACCCATAGCGAAACCCTGTGGCAGATTTTCCAGAAATGCCATACCCGAAACTCTGTGCGTAGTTATCAATCATACTAAAGCGGTGATACACTGCTGCCATGAGAATTTCAATGCTCGTGACCATGCTGCCATCTGGCTGTTTTGTGACATTGCTTGCACCGCCGCTGTTATCTCCTTCTTCTGTATAGCCTGGCAACCCTGGCTCTTCAAAGTGCGTCAACTCATCGTTCATGCGCATGTATTCAGCATGTAAACCACAACCGTGGTCCAGGCTGCCTGAACGCTTTATAGGAAAGAGGCCGGCGCTCTGTCGATGATAATTATATATCGCTAAACCTGCGTCTGCATCGCTCAAACCGGTGAGGTCTGGATATTGAATCGATTTCTTTTTTGTTTTTTGGTAACGAATAGGTGTGTTGGTGGTGGGTTTAATTTTGTATCGTGCAATAACACGTGTGGTGGGTTGGCCGCTGGCGTTTGTTTTAATGCCTCGTATCTGAAATATGCGAATATCGCGAATAATTTTTGTTTCGAGTTTCAACACAGTAAAGTCCGCCGCATCAGGTTCAGAAAACACTATTTCATTTTTTATTTCTTTGCCACTGTTCTCACCGCCTGCACGAAATAGATGTAAGCGCACGGTGTCTCCATCTGAGGTCATGGCAACAAGATAGTACACGCCGTCTCGTTTAATGCGAATAGCTTGAATTTCCTTAACAGCTTCATCGAATTCAATAAAATCTTGTTTACTATCTCTGCGCAGTTCAATGCTGTCGTTGTATATATCAAGAATAACCATTGGCCCTTCCGCATGAGTGGCGCGAGGCATGGCTGTGGCTGTAAGCAGTACAGCGCTGATGAGTAGTAAAGAAAAACGTTGCATAGCGTAAAGTCAAATTGTGGTGCCCCCGGGCGGAATTGAACCACCATTTAGGCGTTAGGAATGCCTTGTTCTATCCGTTGAACTACGGGGACAAAATATCACCTCAGAATGAAATGATAAAACTGACTCGACCACTCATCAATGGTATTGAATTTCGTATCCACGGAGATCAACACCGCAAATGCGACCCCAAGTACAATACAAAGGGTCAAAATGAGAATCAAGTCCTTACGAATAGCATGCATCATATGAGTAAAACGGTGACGATGAACGGTTGAGAACGGCCTGCACAACTGATTGACAAATGGCTGTCATTTGGATAGTCTACACGACGTCACGTAATGAATCAATAAGACAACTGTATGACCATGTTTACCAAGGGGGAAGAAAAAATGCAACCCGTATCGACCACCGGCGATCGTCCCGAAACCGTGATTGGAGCGACCGTCTCTGTGGAAGGCACATTTCAGAGCGAAGAGAACATGTTGATCGAAGGTCAGGTCACGGGAATGCTCAGCACCACAAAAAACCTCACCGTCGGCAAAGGTGCGCGAATCAAAGCAGACGTCACAGCGGCAAATATGTATGTCTCCGGTGAAGTGCACGGCAACTTGAGTGCCACTGGCACGATTCAACTGGCCACTTCGGCGCGAGTCTACGGCGACGTGGAGACAAACATCATCTCAATTGAAACCGGCGCTGTGCTCCAAGGA
>SBBP01000071.1 GCA_005239655.1 Candidatus Microgenomatus auricola
CATTAGGGGTTCGAATCCCTTCGGGCGCACATGGGCGCATAGCTCAGCTGGTAGAGCAGTTGCCTCTTAAGCAATTGGTCGAGGGTTCGAATCCCCCTGCGCCCACAGTTTATGGATTAGGTGTACTTTCCAGACAGCACTAGGTTTTTGTGTCGCAATTGCTGGGATTCGAAGGGCAGCAGTGAGCACGGAAGCGTTTAGCGACGTAGCGAACGCCGACGGTCATCCAGCGGATGGCCGGCGCTGCCCAGGACCCGAATCCCCCTGCGCCCACCGTTACGAAATACAGATACGTTTTTCTTCCTCCGAAGGTTACGGTTCCACGAGCGTCGAAGATTTCGTGGTTGGCGGACTCAGCAGCCGCTCCGCTGTATTAAAAGTTATTCCCGAATCTCGCTCTCTGTCAGTGCGGCGGCCACGAATTGGTTTGCAGCCCCCAGTTTGCGGCGCCAAGACTTCATTTGATCTTCATTGATACGGCCGTTCAACTCAAACGATTGAAGGATACCAGCAACGACTTCATTCGTAAGCTCCGGCGGCTGCAAAACGGTTTGGATGTGTAGTAGCTTTGCTTTTAATCGCTCGCTGTCATAACGCGACCACCGACACTCACTGGCAAGCCGTGTGACCAATTCTGTGAGCGAGTCCTCGATACGGACTGACGACTTCCGTAAAGCATCCAGCCGCTTGCTCATCTTTTTGGGATCGAGATCAGTCACTTCAGGCTCACCCGAGTGTATCTTTCTTTCCAAATCGATCAATAAGAAATGGTTATGTATGGCAGCGCACATATTCAAGAATTCTGTCAGTTCCGGCTTTCCGTCTGTGCCCAGCGATGCAGAAGAATCCAAAAAGCTTGCGGTCACAGCCCACTCCATCTCCTCTCGCGACAACGCGCCGAAATGTTTCTGAAATGTTTCCAATTTTAATTCCGAAAATGAGTATGCCACACCATGCTTTTCGATGGCAGTGACTACAAATGCGGGCACACCGAGCGCATCTGCTGCGGGCCGTACACTATCCGCCCCCATTTTTTCATGTCCATAGTAACCAATTGATGCAACGCCTTGAGACGTCATCCACGTGTCCATGGCAACAGGATCGTCCTGTATTTCTTGAGGCACCACCTTCTTCCACTCCTCCCATGAAGGGCTGTCTTTTCGGCCGTCCGAATATGTAACATTCAGCGAATTTACTTTATCGATGTCATGCAGGAAAACATATTTTTTCAGCAGAAGGCGGTTTTCTGGTGTCGCTATCCGCCGGAGCATTTCTTGCACATCCGCCGGGAGGTCCTCAGGAATCTGCCCAGCTGCCAAACGGTCGATATTCTGCAAAATGTTATCGAGGTGCGAATCCATGAACACCCCTTCGTTATGATGTTTGCCCGCTTGGGGAACCTCCAAACCAATTTCCATTCTGTTTCGCAGGCCGGCCAACGCATCGCCTGGAAACAAATTCAATATTTCGGCCTTCAGCTTTTTCAAACGCTCCGGCCGTTGATTTTTTTCCGCCGCAAGCCGCTCTTCTTTGGAAGGCCACGCTGGCTCATGCGGCACCTGCGGTCTGGTAAATGTGATGTCTCGCGGCTCGGCCATGGACTACTTGTTGTTTTACAACACTAAACGCCCATCGTACGTTTAAGCCTCTGGCGCGATTGTTTCTTCTGGTGACCGTGCCGGCACAGCCTTTAACGCATCCTTCAATCCTTTGCCTGCTTTGAATTTTGGAATCGTGACCGCCGGAATTTGAATACGCTCTGTCGGGTTCTGTGGGTTGACGCCCATGCGGCTGCTGCGGAATTTGGCCATGAACGTTCCAAAGCCAGCGATGGTCACCTCTTCCCCAGAGGCGAGCTTCTCTTGAATGACGTCGACCATCATGTCGATGAGTTGTTCGGTTTGCTTGCGAGGGAGCCCTGTGCGCTCGGCAAGCGTATCGGCAAGCTTGGCTTTGTTCATAGGCGTTCGGTTATCTACTGTCAGTATAATTGAGGGAGGTTCGACGGTCAATACGTACCACGGATTCGCAGCGACGCGTGGCACAGTCGATGCGAACAGCGATGCCGTTGAGCATGACGCCCTCGGGCTGCTTTGGTGGTTCGAGGTTCAACTCAACATGTTTTGCCACTTTTTGCACAACCAGATTTTTATCCATGCCGAGTGACGATCGTGTTGCACCACAGATGCCGAGATCGCTGATATACCCTGTGCCGTTAGGAAGGATTTCTTCGTCTGCAGTTTGCACGTGCGTGTGCGTGCCGACGATGAGTGATGCACGACCGTCTGCATACCATCCCAGCGCCCGCTTTTCTCCTGTCGCTTCCGCATGGAAGTCTACAAGCGTGATCGCACCGTCGCCGTGTTGTTTGAAGAGTTCATCAAAGGCGTTGAACGGTGATGTCGCATCTTCTTCCATAAAGACTTCACCAAGCAGGTTGATGAGCAGCACTGGCACACCACGGACTTCTGTTTTGAGCCAGCCGCGTCCAGGGAGAGCAGCATGACAGTTCACCGGACGAATGATGTCTTCCGGTTGCTGCGCAAGCAGCTGATTGCCTTTTTCGTTATCCCAAATGTGGTTACCAGAGGTGAACAGATCCACGCCCGCATCGCGCAATTCCTGAATCGTTTCCGGGGTGATACCAAAACCGTGCGCAAGGTTTTCGACGTTCGCAATCACAAGGTCGGCGTTGAACTCGTTTCGCACGTCCGGCAATATTTTTTGCAGCGCAATGCGCCCTGGTTTCCCAACGACATCACCGAAAAAGAGTACAGTAAATATTTCCATGTATAGAGTATGCGTGACAACGCATCTTTTGTACATGGTTTTCTTGACCGCGGAAGAAAGGAGGGAGTTCAACAGCCACCCTTCTCAGCGTGCGTGCTTTTTTTCTTTTTGCGCCAGTGTTCTAGAAATAAAGAGATACAACCAGCAATAGTGAAAGTAAGCCAGCGTTGCCAATAGGGATGGTCTGCGGGTTTATTGATCCAATGACTGACGCCAGCGACCAACAGTGCAATAATGCTCAATAAGAATACCTGCGTAAGCAGATCAGAGAAACGATCTAGAGTTCGATCATCCATTTGAGTGTTTTCTTACTGTACTTTTATCTCGCGTACTCCGTAATACGCATCTCGCGAATCACGTTGACTTTAATCTCGCCCGGGTATTTGAGCTCCTCTTCGATGCGGCGGG
>SBBP01000144.1 GCA_005239655.1 Candidatus Microgenomatus auricola
CAATGAATGGGATGACTCCAGCTCAAAAGCTCTCTTCTGTCTATCTCTCAAAAATCCTCTCTTATCCACAATTGGTAACTGGATCTCTGCAACAGTACATGAGTTGACGATCAAATTGAATATTGTTCGATTGTCTAACGTGCCGGCGTCTATTTGCTGAAAACAAGAATCGGCGATCTTTTTGGCTGTCTGATAAATCCGCTCGTTTTTCAATGACGGATCCCGTGCTATTGCCATATCCCAATCGTACAGAGCAGTTTTTATCGAAAGTACATCGGCTAAGCCATATAATCTACCCTGCTCCACTGTCTGAAGATAATTAAAATCAACCAGTATTTTATCAGCATAGCCAGTATGCAGTGTGGTCTTTGTCTTGTCTTCACTAAGGCCTTCGTAGCATCCGAACGGTGTGCCAAGGGCGTTGGTAGAAAGTAAAGAGGGAATGATGTTCAACTTCTTTCCGTGCGTGTACGCAAGATACTTGGCAACATCTATCGCTCTTCCCGCTCCAAAGACAGTAATTTCTTCACAGCTTTGTGGTAGTTGTATTTTTTGAAGTTCGGAAAGCGCGATTGAGGTGTCACGGTCAGGTATAGCTCGCAATCCAAAAGTGCGGTCGTCAAATCCTAGCTTGTGGACTGCGGTGGGAGAGTAAATGAGAAATTGATTATCCGGAACACTTGATAAGTGTTCTCTCACATCTATCTCGTGAACTTCGGGTGAATCAGGAATGTCGAGTAACTCTGCTGCCGGCTTAAGCTCCAGTGTGGCAGGCCTTTTCGGCCCTCTGTCCGCTATTCGAGGAATTTTAGCCATATTGATTATTCACATTTTACGCTTTTCTCTATTTTAAGACAATACTAAAATACACTATGGTATTTTTTGAAAAGAGGTCTGGACCTTTTTGTTTTCGTGTGGTAATGGTATTGCATCCTACGCGGATGGACCGCGTGGGTGTTCGTAGATGGTCGTAAGATACGGGGGAACGACATGGGAATCGCCCGCTACATCGATCACACGGCCCTCAAGCCGGACACGAGCTTGGCGCAGGTTCGCCAGCTCTGTGGCGAGGCCAAGGAGCACGGCTTCGCTTCTGTCTGCGTGAACCCCGTCTGGGTCAACGTCTGCGTCGACCTGCTCGGCGGCACCGACGTCAAGGTCTGCACCGTCATTGGGTTCCCGCTCGGGGCAAACATGCCCGAGGTCAAGGCGGTGGAGTCCTCTCTCGCCGTCCAGCAGGGGGCGTCCGAAGTGGACATGGTCCTGAACATCGGCGCCCTCAAGTCGCGGAACCTCGAGCTGGGCATGCTGGACATCCGTGCGGTTCGCCGAGCCGTGCCGGATGCTGTGCTGAAAGTCATCATCGAGACCTGCCTGCTCACCGACAAGGAGAAGGTCATCGCCTGCCAGATCGTGCAGCAGGAGCGTGCCGACTTCGTCAAGACCAGCACAGGCTTCGCGAGCGGTGGCGCGACCATCGAGGACATCGTCCTGATGCGCCGGACGGTCGGGGACCTGATGAGCGTCAACGCCTCGGGTGGCATCCGCACGTTCATGGACGCGCAGGCCATGATTCAGGCTGGCGCGAACCGGATCGGCTGCTCCGCGGGCGTCGCGATCGTCCGTGGGGAGCAGGGAGTCTCAGGCTACTGAGCCTCGCTGCATCCTCCAAACCTCCAACCGGAGCCGGTTCGTCAGTGCGACGGGCCGGCTCCACATATCTTTACAAAGGCACTGCTCCATGCAGGTTCAAATTGACCCCCAGATTTTTCAACGCTTTCCACACTCCATGACAGGGGTGATTTTTGCACGCGGTTTGAATAACACCGGCGTGATACCTTTCGAAGAACTGCGCAGTGTTGAAGAAATAGTGCGAGCGACATTCGCCGGCCTTGCAGCACCATCTCGCCATCCGAATATTTTGGCGTGGCGTCAAGCGTTCAAAGTGTTTGGCTGTGATCCGCAAAAGTACCGATGCTCTGCCGAAGCGCTTGTGCGGCAAGTTCTGAAAGGCAATTCCATTTGGGGAATCAATCCACTCGTGGACATCTACAATTTTGTTTCGTTGAAATATGTCGTCCCTGTTGGCGGAGAAGACATCCACACAATTATTGGCGATGTGCAACTCACGTTTGCAACAGGCAGTGAAGAATTCATCCGCCTCGGTGGTACAGAGAATGAGCCGCCAGAAAAAGGAGAAGTCATTTACAAAGATGACGCCAGCGTTCTCTGTCGTCGATGGAATTGGCGTGAAGCTGATCGGACAAAACTCACACCTCGCACGACGGATGCGATTATTGTGATTGACGCACTGCCACCACTGACACGTGCTGATATCGAACAGGCAGCGCGTGAGTTAGCAAGCATGGTCCAGCACTACTGTGGCGGGACAACGCAGCGGTCTGTACGTATGTTATACTAGAGGCAGGTCATTAAATATAAATTTCTATGCGATTATTTGCTGTGTCGCTGGGAAGCATCACGTTGTCTCTCTTTTTTGTGCTGCCTGTCTCTGCATGGGAGCCTGAAAATGTTCATCCATGGCAAATGTTCCACGGCAACTACAATCACACCGGTTATGCAGATGTGAAAGGGCCGCGCGACGGTACACTTAAATGGAAATTCAAAGCCGCAAGCGGAGAAGAAGGCACTCCACCACCAAACAGCGTGGCGATTGGAACCGACGGAACGATTTTCCTTGGAAGCCCAAAAAAAGTCTACGCCTTGAAGCCGAACGGAAAGGTGAAATGGTCAAAAAAATATTCCAGCGCGCAAGGCCCAGCACTGTCTGCAGACGGAAAGACGATTTATGTTGCAGGGAATAACGCATTACTGGCATTGCGTGCAAAGAACGGAGAGAGGAAATGGAAAGTGCGGATGGGTGACAGCACGTTGTTCGGCCCAACGATCGGTCCGGACGGAACCATCTACCAAGCCAGTTGGGATGGGTATTTGTATGCAGTGAGTCCAAAAGGAAAACGCAAGTGGCGTTATCAAACTGCCGGCGCACTGTCGTACCCTGCAAGCATCAACGAAAATGGCAACATTTTTTTTGGTGGAGGTGATGCGCATGCCGGACCAGACAGTTACATTTATTCATTGACACCAAAAGGAAAGTTGCGATGGAAGTATGACACCGAGTCGACGCGCGTGGGTTCGCCCTCCGTGAGTCCAGACGGTGTACTCTATTTTCCATCAGCTCCTACACTGTTTGCCCTGAATCCCAACGGAACATTGGCATGGAAAATGGGTCCGGCAACCAGTGGCACTGACGAAGAGGAAACACAGAGCGAAGACCCCGGTGAATCTCCAATTGGGGAAGATGACGAGGAGGATTTGGACGGGCCGGGCGACGACGAAGTACCAAGTGAAGAAACACCAAGTGAAGACGAAGAAGATACCGGAGGCGGTGAGGAAACCGATGATAGCGG
>SBBP01000155.1 GCA_005239655.1 Candidatus Microgenomatus auricola
ACCATTCCCCAACCGTTCTCTCAAACTCCTCGACCTTCGTGAAGACGATTCCACAGAAGCCGTCGTTACCATGAAGAAAGGGAAAAAGAAGAAGAACGGGAAACTGGCAATCATCAAAATCAACCTTGATGACGAACAACTGAAGAAAAAAGACTCCACCACATTCTCCTCAACGAACGTACGTGTTGCCTACACAAAGAAAAACGACAAGAAGGTAATCCTCAGGAACAAGAATCAAAAGAAGGTGTTCACCTACAAGGTGACGACAAAGTACCAGTTGAATCTCGTGAAGTAGGTCATCGGTGGACCAGTAAACGCTGTACACACCCCCGCGTATTGCCTCAAAAAATCCTTTCCTTTATACTGTGCGGGTATGACTGTACGGATGAAGGTGCGCCTCTCGCTGTTGGGCATCCTGGTGCTCACTGTCTTGGCTGGTCTCGTTGACTATCCAAAAGGGCCAAATCTCAATTTTGGAACGCTGCAAAAGGAAATCAAAGTCCACCTGGGGCTTGACCTTCAAGGTGGGACGTCATTATTGTATAACGCAGATGTCTCACAAATTGGTGAGGCTGATCGCCAGACCGCTGTCGACGGTGTCCGCGATGTGATCGAACAGCGCATTAATGCGTTTGGCGTTTCCGAGCCAGTGATTCAAACGATTCGCTCTGGAAGCGATTGGCGTATCGAAGTTGAACTGCCTGGCGTCACTGATGTGAACGAAGCAGTCCGCCGTATTGGTGAGACACCTGTGTTGGAATTCAAAACTGAAGGCGAACCTCCGTCCTTCACCGAAGAACAGAAGGCCGAAATTCGAAAGAAGAACGAGGAGAACAAAACAAAGGCACAAGGCGTGCTTGACCAACTCAAGGGCGGAGCCGACTTTGACACACTTGCAAAAGAGAATTCAGAAGACCCTGGTTCCAAAGAGAGTGGTGGAGATCTGGGTGAAATCACCAAAGGTCAAACCGTTCCCGAGTTTGAGGATATCGTATTCAACACAGCAGAAATCGGTGTCCTCTATCCTGAACTGGTTGAAACCGAATTTGGATATCACATCATCCGCGTGGATGAACGCACAGAAGACAAAGCCAAAGTTCATCACATTTTGTTGCGGAAGATGCCAGAAGAACCACCAATCACTTCACCGATCTACATTGATACCGGGCTGACCGGTGAGCAACTCGACCGGGCCGATGTGGTCTTTGATCAGAACACGGGATTGCCAACAGTTTCGTTGACGTTCAATTCTGAAGGGAAAGATTTGTTTGCGCAGATCACTCGAGACAATGTTGGGAAAACCGTCGCCATTTACCTCGATAAAAAAATCATCAGCGCGCCTGTCGTGCAACAAGAGATTACCTCTGGCGAAGCAATCATTTCTGGCGATTTTACACTCGACGAAGCAAAGGAGTTAGCACAGCGCCTGAACGCTGGAGCCCTGCCCGTACCTGTGGAACTCATCAGTCAACAGAATATTGGTCCCACGCTCGGTCAGCAGTCCATCGAGCGCAGCCTGTTTGCTGCTGTGCTGGGTTTGATCATGCTCAGCGTGTTCATGGTGGTGTACTATCGTTTTCCTGGCGTCATGGCCGTGATCGCACTTCTCATTTACTCTTTGCTTGTCTTGGCGATCTTCAAGCTCTGGCCAGTCACACTCACACTTGCTGGCATTGCCGGATTTATTCTGTCGATCGGAATGGCTGTTGATGCCAATGTACTCATTTTCGAGCGCCTCAAAGAAGAATTGCGTGCGGGAAAGCCGGTGCGTCAAAGCATTGATGAAGGGTTCAAACGCGCATGGTTATCGATTCGTGATTCCAACTCCTCCTCGCTGATCACCTGTCTGATTCTCTACTGGTTTGGATCGTCATTGGTTCGCGGGTTTGCGATTACGCTCGCTATCGGCATTCTCGTGAGCATGTTTTCAGCCATTACGATTACACGCAATTTTCTCAACGCCGTTCGGTTGAAGAATTTGTGGTGGTATGGAGTAAAATCACGTCAAGACGAATAAGTATGTACCGCATTATTGACACAACAAAATATTGGGTCGGAATCTCAATCGTCCTATGCACGGCAAGCATCGTGCTGTGGTTGGTGTGGGGACTGAACCTGGGCATTGACTTTACGGGCGGCACCGCAATGCAAGTGCACTTTCCAACTGCGGAACAGCGTCCGACGGTCGAAGAAATGCGTGAAACACTTATCGACCTTGGGTTCGGTGAGGCACACGTACAAACGGCAGGGGAGTCTGACCTCACCATGAAGTTGCAGCAGGTGACGAACGAACAACGACAACAGATCTTAGATGCCTATACCGATCGCGGAGTCACTGAAACGCAGTTTGTCAGCGTTGGGCCATCCCTTGGCTCTGAACTCAAACGCAAGTCAACCGTAGCGATCATTCTGGTTCTACTGGCCATCATCGCCTACATCTCGTATGCCTTTCGCAAAGTCTCGAATGGCCCAGTCCCATCGTGGGTGTTTGGTGTTGCGGCAATCGTCGCACTATTTCACGATATTTTCATTCCAATCGGTGTGTTCACGGTACTGGGGCAGGTGTGGGATGTCCAAGTGGATGCATTGTTTGTGACGGCGCTGCTCACCGTACTTGGTTTTTCGGTGCATGATACGATCGTTGTCTTTGACCGTATTCGTGAGGGATTAAAAGATCGTGCAAAGAAATCATTCCGTGAGATTATTAATAGCAGCGTCAATAGCACGCTGACGCGTTCTATTAATACGTCGCTCTGCACGTTGATTGTGATGTTTGCCCTCTACTTCTTTGGAGGAGAATCGATTCGCTATTTTGTCCTGACCCTCATCATTGGGATTATCTCAGGCACCTACTCGTCGATTTTTATTGCAAGTCCATTGTTGTTACTCGGACAGCGCCTGCTCAAACGAACGTAACCAAAAAACAGCTGTCACACTGCATCCCGCGGCTCGCTATCGCTCAACGCTCGCGCGGAATACAGATGTTCCGCTGTTTTTTATTTCCGCTGTCCTTTGACCAGTAGCGCGTGCTGCTTGAAGTAGTGTTCAAACTGTTCTGTCGCCGTCACATAATCCTTCATCACACGATCAAATCGTTTTTCGTCTTGTAGGCGTACAAGGATTTCATGGGGTGCGCCGTTTTCGTCGCGCCAGAGCACGGTGTCGTCATCGTGTGCAAGTTCAAATTCGCGAATCTGTTGCGCTGTGCTTGCCAGGAGTGTTGCGAGATCACTAATCCACTTTTGTGGTCCGTCGTGTTCAAAATCCACGCGAGATTCATTCACATACTGTAGCCCCGCATTGATCGCTCTGTAGCTTTCTTCAAAATCAATTGCCTGAAGCCCAGAAGGCGACGGTGGGAGCGGTGCGTCCAGATTTTGGTCAACGGTTAAATCATTTTCTGCCATAACAGAGTGCAGTATAGCTGTTTTTTACGCAAGAAACAAGCAGCTGGTTCGCGAAGTGCATAATATTTGACTAAAAAGCACGTATATGTTATATTATTGACGTA
>SBBP01000141.1 GCA_005239655.1 Candidatus Microgenomatus auricola
CCTCCTCCAACAAGGAGTGCGCACACGGTCAGCATCAAAACAGAAACGAGCTGTTTGGCATTCATAAATGGTTTTCGTGGTTCAGGAATGCCCGGGCACGGTCGAGTGCAACAATCGTCCACATCACGCGAATGTCTCCGCTGTGGATCAACGTATCAATCGTCGACAACGGAACAGTGTCGTTGATGATTTCTTCTCGTGGATGTTGAATTTTCTTTCCGTTCGGCTGTGCGCCGCGCGCAAGAAATATGTGATACCGATTACTCTCGCTTGTTGGTGATGCGATGAGTGTCGTGATGTGCACCCATTCACGAGCCGTATACCCACTCTCTTCTTCCAACTCACGACGTGCAGCGACTTCCGGCTCTTCACCGGTCTCGACCATGCCTGCCGGAATTTCGTGCACAATTTCGCCAATGCCGTGTTTGTATTGCCAATTCATGACGACCTGCTGATCTTCAGTGATCGCGACAATGCCGACCACATCTGCGCGCTCAACCACAAAGTAGTCGTCAATGACGCTTCCGTCCGGCAACGTGCAACGATCCTGGCGAACGCGCAACCAGGCGGTTTTTAGTGGAGTGGTCGACGAGAGAACCTCCCACGGTTGTAACAACGGCTTTTTCATGCTCACAACACGTCCTCTTTTCGTTGTGCTTTTAACTTCTGCACAATCTCTTTCACTTCTTCCGAATGGTATTTGTCACACACAAGCAGCGCGTCATCGGTATCCACAATAATGACATTCTCTAATCCGACGGTGGCAATCACTTTTCCTTTTTTTTCGCTGTAGACCAAACTGTTGACCGTATTGATTGAAATGTGTTCAGCACCGATGTTGACATTTTCTTCTTCAAATTCTGCCAGCTCGTCTTTCAGACGTGCCCAATCGCCAATATCACTCCACCCAATATCTGCAGCCAATGCCGCGACCGTGTCCGCTTTTTCAATAATGGCGTAATCGACAGCGATTTTCTGCATCTGTGGATAGACGCGATCAACGACGGCGCGTTCGTTGGGCGTCCCAATCGCCTCTTCGATCTCGAGGAGTTGTGCGTACATGTCCGGAAGAAACCGTTGATACAGCTCAAGGATTGTTGAGACGTTCCAGACAAACATATTGGCATTCCACAAGTAGTTCGACTCTGTGAGGAATTCCTTTGCGGTTTTGATATCTGGCTTTTCTGTGAAGCGATCGACGCGAAACATATTCTTTCCATCGTGGGAGTCAATCACTTCGCCGTACTGAATATAGCCATAGCCGGTGTCCGGGCGTGTGGGGCGAATGCCGATTGGAATAATGTATTCGGGATGACGGCGAACAAATTCTTCCGCAAGGAGGAGTATACGTTGAAACTCTTTCACTCTGCGCACACTGTGGTCCGACCCAAGGCTTGCGACAATGCCTTTTGGATCACGTTTGCGAATGATGATTGACTCCAAACCAATAGCCGCGGCAGTGTCCTTGCGCTCTGGCTCGATGATAATGTTCTCGTGGAGAATTTCGTGGTGTTGCGTACGTACAATCTCCGCAGCATCACGATGTGTTGAAATAAAAATATCCTCAATGGCTGCAATGGGCATGACACGGTGAATAGACTCTTCCAAGAGTGTATTCTCGCTCGTCAGGGCGTGGAATTGCTTCGGATTTTTTTCTCGGCTGACTGGCCAGAGACGTGAACCCACTCCGCCAGCGCGCAAAACAATTTTCATGTTGATGCAGAGAGTATAATGATCAAGGCGAGTGCTGCCAGCCCGATGCGGTAGATTGCAAATGGAATCAGCGTTCGCGTCCGCACAAACGCCAGCAGAAATCGCAGTGCCATGAATCCCATGATTCCAGCACTGACAATTCCAAGAACAATCAAGAGCACATCGTGCGCTCCGATTTCCATCATACTTAAATCAACAATTTTTTTCAATGCCGCGGCCAACGTGATCGGAATCGCGAGTAAAAACGAAAACCGTGCTGCATCTTCGCGTCGGAGTTGCATCATCATTCCAGCGGCAATGGTGATGCCCGATCGTGACGTGCCTGGAACCAAAGCGAGTGCCTGCATCACGCCAATGAACACTGCCTGTGGCCAGAGGAGTGCGTGAATCGCATGGCCAGGTTTACCCTTCCGCCGCCATTCGACCACAAAAAACAACAACGCAACAACGATCAACATGGTGATCACGATATACTCCGAACGCAGACGCTCTTCAATGAAATCGTCAAACAGAAGCCCAACAACACCAGCGGGAATTACTCCCAGCAGAATCAGCCAACTCAAACGTCGCGTGTCAGTATCGTGCATCGACGATGGACGTGCAATCAGGGCACGTGCCATGCGTTTCAGGTCTCCCCACAGTGCAACGATGAGGGCAATCAACGTACCGATATGCAGCGCCGCATCAAACGCCAGTTCATTCACGCCAGAAAACGGTGGAAGAAATCGATGCAATAACAACAAGTGCCCAGAGGAGGAAACCGGGATAAATTCCGTCAACCCTTGGACGACACCAAAAATGATCGCTATACTACTATCCATATGTCACTCGTCGAACTCAGTATACACTGGCAGGTGTTGATGATTCCATTATTGGTCGTGATTATATCACAGGTCATTAAAGTTGTTTTAGAGACGAGTAAGAGCGGTTTTCAATGGGCACACCTCGATAGTTACGGCGGAATGCCATCGTCGCATACCGCCCTCTTCATCTCACTCGCAATGATGATTGGTTTCACCGAGGGTTTTTCTTCTCCGCTTTTCGCACTGGTGCTTTTTACTGCTGCCGTTTTTGTTCGCGATGCC
>SBBP01000148.1 GCA_005239655.1 Candidatus Microgenomatus auricola
ATCCGGGTCATTCATCAGGCCTCGGGGGGGATCCCGCGCCTCATCAACCGCCTCTGCAAATACATCGACGGTCGTCGTTTCGGCGTTGTTCCCGACGACAAACCGTGGATCAGCAACATCCGCAATGGCGACTACCGATTCTGCTGTGACATCCGCGTATTGCCAATGATCGCTGACGGTTTCCCATTGCTCATCGCTGAGTGGATACACTGGAGGGCGTGGCGCTTCGCAACCTGTTGCACAGGCAAAGGTTCCAATGAGTAATGGTTTGATTATGGTCGAACTTTCATCCAGCGCCTTTTCAAGGCGGCGTGAGCGCTTTCGTGCTTCGAATGGCATGACTGCAGTGTACAGCCGGACAGTTTAAAATCAACTACTTCGCCGCATGCATATCCCCAGGTCTCTGACTCTCTGTATGCAAAATCGTTGGCTTTCCTTCTGCGTATTTCACAAGGCATTCCAGGACAGCAACAACGCGATTTTCAACATTCTGAATAAGACGCTCACGCTCCTCAAGCTCCATCGTATCAGAGTGGGCCAGTGAACGAACCATCTCATCCGAATCCCACACTTCGCCAAGCTGAGCGCCCAATTCTTCCAAACCCGCCGTATCTTCAAATGCGATTTGCAAACCATTAATGAACACGTTCGGGCGTTCGATGACGTTGCCGCGGTATTTATTTTCGCTCCATATTTTCAGCAGGTCTATTCCAACTTTTCCGTATCGCGCACGAAAATCACGACGCCATTCCCGGCGCTTGTCGTGATCAGCGCCAAAACAGTCTGTTCTGTACGGAATGCGTAACCACTGTTGTAACGTTTCGCACGCCCGTTGTGTACGGGCCGCGAATTCTCCGAATACACTGTAATCGATCTGCGGTAAAATAAACGCCACGTGCGATGGCTTCACATCCAAAAAAATCGTACGTAACTCATGCTCTGCGGCCTCGCGTACATGCTCTGCGTCTGCAGTATGCGCGGGAGTGTTATCAATGCGATGAGGAAGTGGAGCTTCGTTTGGCATAGGTGTTATTCTGGTGGGCACTGTAGGATTCGAACCTACGACCTCCTCGGTGTAAACGAGGCGCTCTAACCAACTGAGCTAAGTGCCCGTTTCGGAAAACCGCCTGTGCGGCGGCTCTTCTGGTGCTCGGGAGAGGACTCGAACCTCCAAGCCGTTTGAATGGCACAGGCACCTCAAGCCTGCGAGTTTACCAATTTCTCCACCCGAGCGTATCAAGTGTGTATTTAAATAGATTTCCCTATCTTCGTCAATGCCTTCTGAATCTTAAAGCGTTTTCGCTGTAAACACGAAAGATTTTTCTTATAATACAGCTTCCGTAAGAGAATAAGAGAATCACCTTTTGCATACTTGAGTTGGTAACAAATTTTTTTCTTTCCCGAAGTCATGTGACCATGGATTCCTAAAAGTAAGCGAATTCTCTTTTGGAGCCAATCAATATGTTTTCTACTCGCGGAACAAAAAACAGTATAAAACATATAACTTGATCTCCAACGTGGATCCCAATACGAATAGAATGATCCATCGCCATCGAAATGACCACGTAAGAAATCAAAAAAGTATTTGTTTGGGATATTCAATGCGCGTACAGTTTTTGATTTATTTGGTGTGAGACCTATACCAAGCAAAAACCGATAAAACTGCACGTCACCGAACTGAACACGGTAATACCTTTTCTCTGGGGATGTTCCATTTGCAAATCGCCCAATCATACATCGTATACCAAGAACATCCTGAAATGATCGAGCGAGATCTTTATCCTTTGACGTAAACACAATATGTCTCCCATCCTTAGAAAGAGAGCCATCAGTTGTGATCAACCCGATCGCATAATAGAGAGCAGGCGATGCTGCCATATTCACTTTGCCGAGCGGCTTCATATTTTAAACGCCTCAAGTATATAGCGTATACCAATCATGGTATCAGAAAAGGCTGCACGGAGCAACCTTTTTTAGACTGATTTACGCCTTCACGAACGTTTCCTTCAAGCGCTTGGTGTAGTCCTTCAAGAAGTACAACTTTGAATGGCGCACCTTGGCTTGTTTCACGACTTGGATCTTCTCGATCAACGGAGACCCCGTTGAGAAAATCTTTTCAACAGTGATACCGAATGAATTCTTCTGCACGGTGATGGTTTTGGTTTCCGGTGTCTTTCCACGCATCGCCGTAATGATACCTTGAAAAATCTGCGTGCGCTGTTTGTCGCCTTCGCTGATTTTTTGATGCACACGAACCGTCATTCCTGAACGCAACTTTTGCGTGGCGATGTCCTCTGCGGGAGCGGCTTCTTCTATTGCGGCCTGAGCCTGCGCCTCTGCATGTGCATGATCTGCTGCAGCTTCGGTTGCAGGATCAACGGTTGGAGATGGTTCCGTTGTTGGTGTCGGTTCTGGTGTCGGTTCTGGTGTCGGCGTTTCGGGTTTTTTTTCTTCTTCTGCCATAACAATTGATATGAGTAAGGGCTCTATGGAATGTTGAGAGCATGAAGCAGTGTACAGAAAACGCGACCGAGAGTCAAGCCTGCATAAACCGTTCAAATTCTTGTGGCATCGGCGCCTCAAACGATTGGCGCTCACCGCTACCAGGATGTGTGACTTCCAGGCGCAGTGCGTGCAAATAGACACGCTCGATTCCCTTCGTTAAACGTGTCCTCTTTGCACCATAGATCATGTCGCCGACAACCGGATGGTCGATCGCCGCCAGATGCGCTCGAATCTGATGTGTGCGGCCGGTGCGAATGAACACGCGCAACAACGCATACCGTTTGAATGTCTGCAAGACTTCATACTCTGTCCAAGCTTCGCGGCCCAATTCATGCTCTGGCCGCGCAGCCATTTTTCCTCCGCGTGTTTGTGAGTGCGCAATTTTGAAGGTGATGGTGCCCGTGGGTTGCGACGGTTGACCAAAAACGATCGCGCGGTACTCCTTGGTGATCGTACGTTGCATGAACTGTTCTTTGAGATGCCTCCACGCCGCTGGAGTTTTGGCAATCACCATCACCCCCGACACGTCACGATCCAGGCGATGCACAATGCCGGGACGCTCTGGGTCCTCGCCGACGCCGTCCAGACTACCACAGTGTTCACGCACAAAGTCGACAAGCGTCCACTCGTCATTCTTCGGGGTTGGGTGCACCAACACGCCGATCGGTTTGTTGACGAGCACAATATCATCGTCTTCAAAAATGATTGGAATGTCAACAGCGGTGCGTACTGTTTCCTGTGTCTCCTTTCCGTTTGAAATCGTATGTGTCTCTTCAACACGGTCATCGACCTTCAACACATAATCTTTCGCGACGACTCGACCGTTCACCGTGAATCGCCCGCGGGCAATCCACCGCTGCACTTCGCTCCGCGATTGGTCCGGGAACTGTGCGGCCAAGAATTGATCAATCCGCTTTCCAGGTTCTGGATTATCGAGCATGGCTTCTCACTGGAACCTGGTCAGCCGTGATGCTCTTCTTCAAAATCTTCATTGCTTCGGCTGCGGAATCAACAATGTGAAACAAGTTCAGGTCTTCTGAGCGAATTGCATCATGTTCGACAAGTACCTGGTCGTGTAAAAACTTTTTGTAACTATTCCAAAACTTCTTACCGACTAAAACCATCGGCACCGGTTGCATTTTATGTGTCTGCATGAGCGTCAGCACTTCCATCACTTCATCCAAGGTGCCGTATCCACCGGGGAATGCAACAAACGCCTGCGACGGAGAGGTGAGCATCACTTTGCGAGTGAAGAAAAAACGGAACCCCATGCCATGCTTCACATACGGATTGATTCGCTGTTCAAACGGCAGCTGAATGTTGAGGCCGATCGATTCGCCGCCGCCGCGATAGGCTCCTTTGTTTGCCGCTTCCATGATGCCTGGGCCGCCGCCGGTGATCACCGAGTAACCCGCTTTCGCCATCATCTCGCCAAGTTCAACTGCAATTTTGTAGTATGTGCTGCTCGGTTTTGTACGCGCAGAACCGAAGACTGTCACATCCGCTTTCAAATCAGCCAAAAAATCATAGCCGTCCACGAACTCCGCCATAATGCGGAAGATGCGCCACGTTGCAGCGCCGGAACGGAACTCGGCCGGATGAATGACTTCACCGCGAATCAGCGCTTGAACGGCTTGACCGTTACTCTTTTTGATCTTTTTGTCCGTGATCGGAGAAAGTTTTTTTGTGCGCTTCTGTGCAGCCATGCGTGTGAACGATTATGTATTATGGTGCGCCTAGTATATCACAACTCTCAAACACGGGGAGATATCTTTGCGCTGCTAAAAGTGTGGGCGATACTGGATTCGAACCAGTGACCTTCACAATGTCAATGTGACGCTCTAACCAACTGAGCTAACCGCCCGTGCGATGTTCGGAACAACGAACCAAAAGAGGGAACTGCAGTAGGAGATGATAGAGAATTCGGCATCGCCTGTCAATGTGTTACCTATTGACTTGTGAATAGGAAATTGGTAAAAAGCGGTTCGCAACCTGGAGGGTGTTCGTATGGGATACAGTCGAAGTGGAGTGGCACGATTCCTGGTGGTACAAGGGGCGCCGGATCCGTTCGTGCGGAGCGTGCTCGTCAAGCTCCTCGCGGTGTGCTGGAGCGACGGCAGCGGGCAGTTCGTGGCCCACCATGATGTCGTAGATGTTCTCGGAGAGTACAGCGCAATGTTCGCTGGCTGGGGTGGTGGCGACGTCTCGCTCATGGCCCGGGCACAGATGATCGGCGACGTGCAGGCCGGCGGATGCGTGGCAACCATGGAAACGCTTCTGGCTTTCCTGACGGACCACTGCCCAGACCGTGACCAGCTCATGCACATCGTCAATCGCGCTAGCCCACATGCCATGGGCGGCGTGATCACGACGCACTCCTTCGGGGTGTATATCCCGGAGTCGCTCATGCCAGCCTGGCTGGAGTTCATCGGGCTGCCGGCCGAGGTCCACGATCCTGATCGTGCCCTGTAGAACAGGGGTTCGTCACCTGGGCGTCAGATCAAGGCATGGTGTTCTGATCTCGCCCTTCTTTTTTTACTTCAACTTCAAGCCCATCAATCGATAGTCGCCCGCAAGCGACTCCAATAATCGAAAGCCAAACCGTTCGTAATATTCCGGCGCCGTGCAGGACAACACCACCCACCGTGTCTTCGAGCGCGACAACAAACTGTGGCCGCACCGGATGCTCCACAAACATCGACGCGATTTCGCGCTGCACTTTTTCTCTGTATTCCGGGTGGCCGGGATAGTTGGTCGCCATCAACTCCGTCGCGACATTCACCTCTGCGTGTTGCAACAAACGAATCTCCATAGTGCTCCCGCTTGGATTTGAACCAAGAACCGCCGAGATATAAGCTCGGTGCACTGACCGTTGTGCTACGGGAGCGTGCTGTCCTATTTCGTCGGCGTTTCACCAACGAATAGCCGATGTATCTTTGATCGTCTGGAGCCCTTTGTCAACTCCAAAAAGAGCAACGTCCAATTGCCGAAGTGCCAGGCAGAAAACACCGCAGCAGTGAACACCACAGCGAATACCGCCAACACATAAAAGAAGTAGAGATGCGTGTATAAACCCGCAATCGAGGAGATGGTAAAGGCAATGAGCATTCCCAAAAAGAAGAATGGAATGGTCGCCAGTGCCGCAACGGTGACAGCGAACACGTTGACTGCGAGGAACACCAAAAAGGCGAGTACGGCAAACTCGAGCGACACACCAATGTTCTGTGACAGAACTTCCCAACTGCGCTTGTAGGCTTTGGTGAGCGGCAACTCTTCAATGATCGCTGCATTCACTGCGTACTTGGTGAGGATGGAAACGAATACCACCGCAGGCATGAGCAAGACATACAAAAACACGGTGTAGATAAATTTGGATGCGGCGATGTTGGCAAAGAAGAGCGGAGACGATGCGATAGCGAGCAAACCGTACGAAACCGCTTTACCGGCAACATTAATGCCAAGCACGGTGAGCATGTGCCGCCCGCTGGCTTGTAACGCATGGTCCAGCGAGTAACGACTGCCGCTGTCCTTTCCTCGAAAAACAGCGAAGGCGTCAACAAGTGCAATCTGCGACGACATAATGACGAACAACACGAAACAGGCAATGGCCAACAGGAGTAATAACACACCAACGCCCGTTGCGGTGCTATCCGCCATCGTACTGAAGAGTGTCTGCCAATAGCTCGCTTGCCAAAACTCTGGGCGCAATGGGCTTAAGCGCGCACCAAAGTGATGCACTTCTGTGAAGAACAGTTCAATGTCCAAACCTTTGCCACTCCAAAACAACAGGAAGAACCCGAATAACCAGAGCACGCGATGACGTTTGGTGATTTCCCACGATTGGCGGAAAATCGTTTTGTAGAGCTGCATATCCTCCTCCTAGTATGCCAGATTATGCTGTGCTTGTCGATGCAGCAGCGTTTTGCGGTGAGTCGAACAAGGCTTCGAAGTCTGCACGATCGAGCGTTTCCACTTCTAGCAACTTTTTTGCAATCATCTCGAGGTGACCAGCGTGCTTGCGAATCGTTTCCTGCACCAATTTATACTGCGATCGGATAATGGAATCTATTTCCTCATCGATGTGCTGCGCAGTCTTCTCACTGAAGTCGCGCTGCTCATGAATCTCTCTTCCTAAAAACACCATTTCGCTGGTTTGACCAAACGTTCGCGGCCCCATTTTGTCGCTCATGCCATACGTCGTCACCAACCGCCGCGCCAGTTGTGTGGCATTTTCCAAATCGTTTGACGCGCCGGTCGTCATTTCTCCAAACTTGAATGTTTCTGCAGCATGACCACCGAGCGACACCGCGATGTCCGCAAGCAACTCCTTGCGTGAGTGTAGCCGTTTATCCTCTTCTGGAAGTTTGAGTGTGAATCCGCCAGCGCGACCGCGAGGGATGATGGAAATTTTGTGCACGGGATCGGAATCCGGGAACAGGTGAGCAATGAGCGCGTGCCCGGCTTCGTGGAATGCCGTCACCTCTTTTTCGTGCACGGTGAAGCGAGCACTCTTGCGTTGCGGACCGAGTAGCACTTTGTCGACTGCTTCGAGACAATCCTCCATCAAAATCTTTTTGCGGTTTTTTCGTGCGGCAAAAATCGCCGCCTCGTTCAAGACATTCATTA
>SBBP01000082.1 GCA_005239655.1 Candidatus Microgenomatus auricola
GGGGAACTTCTCTGCGGTCCGCTACTCCGCTACTTTGCCGCGGAGGACTTCTTCATCTCGGCGAAGCGCAGGTCGATGACGTTGAGCCACCGGAGGATGAAGCCCGTGAACCCGCTGTAGGAGTTGGCCGCGACGCACGCGTTGAGCAGCACGCCACGATCAACGATGTACTGCTCCTCGTTGTCCAACTCCGGCCATGCGGGGTAGTAGTAGTCTCCCCGCGTCTCGAAACGCGGGAGCTTGGACCACATCCACGTGAGCGACAGATTCCGGCGACCACCCGACAGGATGACGAGGCGCTCGTAGACGTGGGTCATCACACACGGCGCCACATTGAACCTCCAGTCCTCCTTTTGGTCGGAGAAACAGAAGCGGCGCGAGGAGACGAGGAGGCGGTCGTACGCCTCGAGGTCGTCCGAAGAGAGCTGTAGTCTGCGAGCCGAGAAGATGTGGCCACCCACCTGATCCACCCACCGGATCAGGCGCTCCCGGTCACGGTCTTCGAGCGGGTAGCAGTGACTTTCGACCGAGAAGAAGTGGATGAAGCGCACCACGACCTTGCTGTCGATCTCCGCACGATCGAGCAACGGGAGGCTATTGCGCACCAGCAGCCGGCGCGCAAGATCGCGAAGGCGATGTTCCGGTTCACGGCCGCCCTCCTGCCCGACCTCGAACAGGAAGTCAACCTGCTGCCTGACGGCTGCCGCCCACACCTCCTGCCCCGAGCGACGCACGGCGTCATGCAGACCATGCAGGATTCCGGCCGCGACTTCCTGGGATTCGGTTTCCCAGTACAGCGCGACCAACTCGCTGACGGTCATGTCCGTCCGCTCTGTCGGCTTGCTTCCAAACATAGCCCTCCCTTCTTGGGTGCTTCCGCAAACCGGTCGCACGAAGGTATGGTCATGTTGCTGCTGTCCGTACAGTGCACCACGCACCGAAGGACGTTCCCTACTTACTCCTTTAACCTGGGGAAGTCAATCCTGTGATCTGAACAGTGCTCGAATCGGCAGATACGCCAAAAATGTCAAAACGAAAAAATAGATCGTTTCAATGCAATAATTCACGATGCGACCGAGGAGAAAAATATCAATGAAAAAATTCTTCTCAAATAGTTCAACATACATATACACCGGGTAGGAAAACAGCTGTAAAACATTCGTCAGGAATGTGCGATGCGGCACCTCTTGGTAGGCAAAAATCAAATCATCAGCGTAGTACGTGACATAGTTCAGCACAATCACTCCAAGCGTGAGCAGGTACACCGCATACCACTCACGTGGCGCCAAAAACTCATGCAGTCTTTTCATACAGTTGCGATAGTCATTTACGCTGACCTGTGCGATAGAGTATACTCTCACCATGGAAAACGACAAAAAGACCAGCGAAGGAGAGTGGAAAGAAAAACTCACGCCGGAACAGTATGATGTCTGTCGGCTCAAAGACACCGAACGCGCGTTCACCGGCAAATTCGTAAACCACCACGAGAACGGAATGTACACCTGCGTCGCCTGCGGCAACGAACTGTTCTCCTCTGATGCAAAATTTGATTCGGGTACTGGTTGGCCAAGCTTTGATGACGCCGCCAATCAAAAAAATATCGAATTGCACGAAGACACATCACACGGCATGACACGAACTGAGGTGCTGTGCAAAAACTGCGGTGCACACCTCGGCCACCTGTTCAACGACGGCCCAACAGAAACCGGAATGCGCTACTGCATTAACTCCGTCGCACTCGATTTTCGGAAAAACGATTAACGAAATCCTTCGTACTGCGTGCAGCCTTTCACAAAGAGGTTGTCGGCAATATCGTAACCGAATTCTTTGGTCCAATCGTTGATGCGTTGTTTGATGATTTCGTTTCCAATCACCGTATCGTATGCACCAACAATTTCTGCAGCAAAAATCGCATTACGCTTCTCTTCGGATTGCACACTATCTCCAAAATCGTATCCGCGGAATGCAACGTCGGTATAGTTCACTCCCTCGGTGATCAACCCTTGCGCGGTATCAGGTACATCGAAATCTTTGTTAAACACCACACTTGCGTACGCTTTCAATTTATCCTCACGATTGACATCGCCAAACACCGTCACCACATCGGGCGCAATCCCCTCTTTCGTTAACAACTCTTCGCTGTAGGTAATATTCTGTAATGACAGAATGGCACACTCCTCCTTGTACACGCGCACACCACGTGCACGCAACGCTTCAGTGTCGACAATACCATTAAAATAACTGTTCATCGATTCGGCCTCAGAGGTGTTTTCCAAAATTGTATAGCCTCCCGAAAACACGACCGCATCGACACCGTTGACTTCATCGTTCACGAAATCAGCAACCTTTTGGATGTAGCCTTCGTAACCGTCGTTTCCTGCAACTGGAGCGCCGTACCCTGGAACAATCACCGTGTGCTGGTCGCCCGCAGTAAGCGGATTGACATCCACATCATCGACGATGCCAACAAGAGATTTGGCTTTATCCCACAGGCTTGAAGCCTTGTCTGTCACAACACATCCAGAACCGAGGAGAACAATACAACCAAGTACTGCGAACTGGAAAAAATATTTCGTTGAGCGTATTTTCATACAACTCAAGTATACCGCGAATTGATAGATTCTGCCATGGTGCCTGTTGAGGACCATTCTGTTATACTTGAAAAGAACGACAGAGGATATCCTCTGCAATAAATACTAAACATGAATTGTATGAAACACGCGAACCTCGCTTCCGGCATTGCCAGTGGTGTGTTGCTGTTGGCAGTTTGGCTATTGCCGTCAAGCACATTGGCATTCTCGGCAGAACTCGACAGTATTTCGCCTGAACCGACACAGGACATCTCAGATATGATTGGAGATGCGCCAGAAAACATCACCCTCTTTGGATGGCTTACCGAAGTCGACACAGAATACACTGCCGTATTTTCAGTTGATGAAGAACCGGCGTTGGTGATCACTATTGGCGGTGACATGACCGCAGACGAAAATTGGGAATACGATGCTGATGCGGGGACAGTCACCGTCACGTTTACGGCAACAGGAATTATTGCAGCCAACGATGAAACTGGAGAACTTGGAGAAGATCCGGTTTCTGTCATCGCACTCGTCCCAGCGGTTGAGATTGGCGAAGATGGACCACCGGAAGAAATGACTGGCAGTTGGTTTGCAACAAATATCGATGACTGGGAATTGATTCCGCCAAGCGAAGAAAACATTGCGTTTGGCTACCAGTTGACTGGCCCACAAGGAAGCACGGGGTATTTCCGCATGTTCATGCCAGAGAGTATGCGCGAATTGTTGAGCCAATTTGCGGGCGAAGAACTCTCATGGGATGATTTGGCCGTGTTCAGCGGCGATGAGCAATCGTCGATTTCAATTACGGAAGTGGACGGCGGTGCGCTGGTCAATATTAATGTCACGTTCACCAGTACATCCGCAGGCGCGAGTATTGCCTCCGCAGGGACCGTGACAAAACGGATCACGGTGAGTGAACAGGAACACGTGAGTATATCCGCAACAAAAAGTTCTCTGAAAAAAGGAAAAAAAGTGCGCATCTTTGGATGGCTAAAAAACGGTAAAAAGAATCAAACCGTCACCATCTGGCGAAAACGCAAGGGTGAATCAGAATTCACGAAATGGAAAACGCTGACGACAGAAGATGATGGGTACTACGCTCTCCGTTTTGCACCGAAGAAAACGGCCACCTACAAAGTACAATACACCAAAAATGGTAAAACAAAAAAAAGTGACACAAAAAAGATTAGCGTAGAGTAAGTGACGGTGAAGCAGAATAACAGAGGCGTGACATCACGCCTCTTGTGTTGTGCTACGTCGTCTGCAAGATAAACGTTCCAACGCACACGACGGCGATCGAGATCGTTTTTTGAATAATGCGTTTGCGCGTGATATTTTCTGCGCCAAACGACGGAAACCAACGTGTTAACACAATACCGTAGACAAAAACAAACACGGGTTGAAAGCCGTTGACGACGAGCACCAACGCCAGCGGCGCAAGAAGTGTCGCAAAATTCATGCATCCCTTCGCAA
>SBBP01000032.1 GCA_005239655.1 Candidatus Microgenomatus auricola
ATACGCATCATACGCACATGCAACGGCTTCACACCATACAACTGTTCAACCGCTTTTGCGACTTCGATTTTATTTGCGGATAATGGTACTTCAAACTGATAGGTTCCCGAAACCGTCGCCTTCTCTGTCACCAGTGGACGCAACAACGTGCGCTGGTTGAGCGGAGCAAAGGCGCGACTGTCCTTCGTGGAAGTAGAAGCGGTCTTCTCTTCAGACTTCTTTCCTTTCACTACGCCCTGCGCAGAAGATTTCTGTTGCGACGGCTGCTCTTTTTTTCGTAAACGATCTAAAAAACTCATACGCGTGAGAGGTGTTTCGTCAATGCTTCAGCCCCTGCTTTATCGATAATGAAAAATTGATAGGCCAACAGATCGCGCACATTCACTGAGTTCGCCATCACGCTGTTCACGTGTACGATATTCCGACTTGCGCGGTTCAACATGTCGCTGTTTTTTGCAGAGGCGATCAATGCGGAACGCTGTTTGGTCGGCAGTTTGCCAAGGGCTGCGATTAACTCTTTAGTCTTTCCGGTCAAGCCATCAAATGAGTCCACCACAAGGAACATATTGGATGCGACTTTATCAGACAACACCATACAAATCGCTTTCCGACGCACCTTCTGATTGACTTTTTGTTCCTGATTGCGCTCCTTCCGTGGACCGAAGACCACACCACCGCCACGCCATTGCGGCGAGCGAATCGAACCTTGTCGTGCACGCCCTGTCCCCTTCTGTCTCCACGGCTTTTTCCCACCTCCAGAAATATCGCCGCGATCTTTCGTGTGCGCATACGGCTTAGCCGCATTGGCACGCTGAGCATTGGCAACAAACTGAACAATCTTTGAATCGACCTTCACACCAAACACAGCATCTTCAAGTTTCATCTCTCCTGCAGATTCTCCCTTCAAATTGTAGACCTTCACTGTTGCCATAGAGAATTATTTGGAGTTCCGAGCCGTTTGGATAAACACAATTGCACCGCGACTGCCAGGAACCGCACCGCGAATCTTCATGCGGTTGGCTGCGGCATCAACAGAAACCACCTCGATGTTCTTGACCGTGACCTGTGCGGCACCCATGTGACCTGCCATACGCTTGCCTGGTGCCACTGGTCCTTGACGTTTCGATCCAATCGATCCGGATTTACGCAACTGATCCTTCGTGCCGTGCGTTGCCCGTTTCCCTTTGAACCCATGACGCTTTACCACCCCCGCATACCCGCGACCGATAGAGGTTCCTATCACATCAACCGTATCACCCGCAGCAAAAACATCTGCTGAAATTTTTTGTCCACGCTCGTACGAGTCCGGTGAACGAAATTCTTTGAGCACCGCAAACAGCCCCAAGTCCTTCAAGTGGCCTTTGACTGGTTTGGAAACATGTTTTTCCTTGCGTGTCCCAAAACCCACTTGGACAGCGGGGTAACCATCGCTCTCAACGGTTTTCACTTGAGTCACCACAACCGGGCCAGCTTCAAGAACCGTCACGGGAATGACGTTTCCATCTGGGCCAAATTCCTGGCTCATCTCAATTTTCTTCGCGATAATGAATTTCATGGTTGCTATGGGAGAGGGCGCACAAAAAGCCGGTGTTGGCGGCTTTGATATGCAATTTGATTTCTCTCACCAGAACGATTGATATCTGGCAGATCTTGTCTGCCAGATCACTTCCGTTCTCGGAAGAGAAAATAGAACACGAACACTACTTTTACATCATCTTCATTTCGATGTCAACTCCTGCAGGAAGATTCAAGTTCGATAAGGCATCAATCGTCTTTGCCGTTGGATTCACAATATCGATCAACCGTTTGTGCACACGCATCTCGTACTGGTCACGTGAATTCTTGTGCACAAATGTTGAACGCAGCACCGTGTAGGTCGTTTTCTCTGTTGGCAGTGGAACTGGACCGGTGACTGTTGCGCCGGTACGTACAGCAGTATCGATAATCGTTTTTGTGGATTTATCGATAATCTTGTTATCGTACGCACGAATTTTGACACGGACTTTCGTGAGCAACTCCTGTTCCTGTGTTGCGGTTGTTGATGCGGTTTTTCGCTTCGTTGCAGACATGGATGTGAAAAGAGCAAGTGAGAAGCCCGCCGCGGGTATTCACCACAGCGGGCATGTCTCTGTTATGCGATCACTTTTGTTACGACTCCGGCACCGACAGTGCGGCCACCTTCACGAATGGCGAAACGCTGCTTCTCTTCCATCGCAATCGGCTTCATCAACTTGATCTTGAGTTTGACCGTATCGCCTGGCATCACCATTTCTGTACCTTCCGGAAGGGTCACTTCACCAGTCACATCGGTTGTACGCATGTAGAACTGTGGTTTGTAGCCTTTCGTGAATGGGGTTGCGCGACCACCTTCGTCTTTGGACAGAATGTAGATCTCACCTTCAAATTCCGTGTGTGGAGTGATCGAGCCTGGTTTTGCAAGCACCATACCACGGGAGACGTCTTCTTTCTTTGTACCGCGGAGGAGAAGACCGGCATTATCACCAGCCATACCTTCATCAAGTTGCTTGTTGAACATTTCGATTCCGGTCACAACAGTTTTTGAGGTATCGGCGAGGCCAACCATTTCGACTTCTTCGTTGATCTTCACCATACCGCGTTCGATACGACCTGTCACCACAGTTCCGCGACCTTCAATCGAAAAAATGTCTTCAATTGGCATCAAAAATGGCTTGTCGGTCTCACGAACGGGCTGTGGAATAGCGGTGTCGAGCGTTTTCAACAGTTCAACGAGGGGCTTAGCGGCTGCTTCATCTTTTGGATTCTCCAGTGCTTTCAATGCGCTGCCTCGAATGATCGGTATTTGGTCACCTGGGAATTCATATTTGTTCAACAAGTCGCGAATTTCCACTTCAACCAACGTCAACAGCTCTTCATCGTCTACCTGATCGCATTTGTTCAAGAATACCACAATGGAAGGAACACCCACCTGACGTGCGAGCAGGATGTGCTCACGTGTTTGCGGCATTGGACCGTCTGTTGCAGAAACCACGAGGATGGCGCCATCCATCTGTGCTGCGCCGGTGATCATGTTCTTCACATAGTCGGCGTGGCCTGGACAGTCGACGTGTGCGTAGTGTCGAGCAGCAGTTTCATATTCGACGTGCGAAGTATTGATGGTGATACCGCGCTCCTTTTCTTCTGGTGCGTTGTCAATTTCATCAACGGATTTGCTTTGTGCTGTGTTCCCCGCAGCTGCGGACACCGCAAGTAACGCAGCGGTGAGTGTTGTCTTCCCGTGGTCAACGTGGCCAATCGTACCAACGTTCACGTGTGGTTTCGAACGATTAAACTTCTCTGCCATACGATCTCAATTAAATGATGTTTTTAGAAAAATATCTTGTAGAGACGAATCAAACTTCGGAATCTGCTTCCGAAGCGCAAGAAATAGTGTAGGTGTTTGCGGAATACCTGTCAAGACAAACCGCAAACAAATTTGCTTTTTTACTTGGGTAGCCGCATACTAGTTCCATGAAAGAGAAAAAATTCAGCGAACTTTCGCAAAAAGATCAAGATTTGTTGGGTGCGGCGGAAAAAGCGGTTGAGAAGGCCTTCAACCCAGGATCTGGGTTTGTGGTTGGAGCAGCGTTGCGATCTTCGGATGGCGAGGTATTCACTGGAGCCAATATCAAAATTTCTTCCACAGGAATGGTCGCCTGCGCTGAAATAGTTGCGTTCATGGCAGCGCACATGGCTGGAAAACGGAAGTGTGATGCGATTGCCGTGATCGCGCGTCATGGCGATCGTGCACTCGAAGAACCCAACCTGCCGTGCGGACGCTGCGCACAAATTATTCACGAGTTCAGCCAACTTGGCGGACAGGAAATCACGATGATCTACTCAAACACGGCCAAAGACCGCATTGTTGTTGGCCCGGTG
>SBBP01000054.1 GCA_005239655.1 Candidatus Microgenomatus auricola
CCGGCGCAACAAAAGATACCGGTCCAGAAAAAAAGAAATCGTGATTCGCGAGGAGAACCATGTACTTCTACTTCTACGATAAACAGACGCAGGACAAGAAGTACGAGCCTCTACTGGTCAAGGTAGAAACTCGTTTGATTGATTTGGGATTGAATGGGCGGGTGGAAAAGCTGTCCATTTTTAAGAATGCGCGCGATAGTATTCGCGACGCGGTCAAGCGTGGGGCAAAAACAGTTGTCGCCGTTGGTGATGACAGAACATTTACGACAATCGTCAATATGGTGGCGACGCACGACTTGACGTTGGGATTTATCCCTGTTGAGCCCGGTGTCTTCTCTCGGCTACTCGGCATTCCCGTGGGGGAGGCGGCGTGCGACGTGCTCTCCAAACGACTGTACCAAACACTCGACCTCGGATGTATACAGGATTTTTACTTTGTTGGCGCAGCTGTCGGTGAAACAAAAGCACTCACCACACTGCGCTGCGACGACGCCTACACCGTGACCGTCCCACCGCACACACAGATGCAGTTTGCCAACATCGGCGATGTATTCAATGAGAACGCGGCAAAAGAAAATTCTGCGGATGGCGCACTGCGCATCCATTTACATACCTCTGCCGGAGCGTCAGGATGGTTTCGACGACAACAGACACCGTCGAGTGATAGCGTGTTCCGTGCGCACACCATTGCCGTGACGTCCGGAAGCACAGATCTCACGTTACAAGCAGACCACGGACCCACGTTTCATGCCCCGTGCACACTCACCGTTGCACCACAAGCGGTCAAGGTGATTGTCGGACGCGATCGCCTATTCTAGGCTGCTCACGTGTTGCGCGATTGTTTCTTTTTTGCTATACTTCTTGAGACGTCCGCTAAAAAAATAGAAAACAATTAAACAACGGTATGAAAAAAACGCTTTTTGCGTCGATCACGAGCATAGTCTTCGGGATTCTTTTTGTCTTCTCCGGAGTGCATGCAGGTAGTGTGAGCACACTCACTGGAACGCTCACCGACTCTGATGGTGCTCCCATCGCAGGAATGGCCGTATCCATTTTTGACAGTTCCGACAACCAACTCACCTACACGACGACAGACAGCACTGGCGTGTTCAGTATGAGTTATGACTTTACTGACGGCGCATATACAATCATCTTTTCGCCAACCTACAGTTACGACTGCAGTGACTGTGCGCTCTATCAAGAACTTTCCGAGAGTATTACGGTCGATTCAGCAACCTACGGAAGTTCAGAACAAGCCCTTGGAACATTCCAAATGGTAGCTGTAGATCGCTATGTGAAGATCACAGTTGTTGACCAGAACGGCGCCCCTGTCGCTGGCGTCACCGTCAACGCCTGGGGGCAATCATATAGTTGGGCGTATGGCACAACGGATGTCAATGGCGAGTACTCCTTCGCATGGAATGAAGATACCGTCTCCTTTGGCGTCTACGCATCAGACGGAATGTACACGTCAACCTATGAATACGACGTTCCGGTCGCGACAACCGGCGAAACCCCAATTACTGTTGAAGTCGAGGCAACAGATGCAACCATTGTCGCAAACCTCGTTGACTCTGACGGCAACCCATTTGTGCTTGGAGATTACGACTATGCATCAGTCTACTGCTCGACAGTCACCGAAAACAGTGCGGAGACGAGTCCGAGCGGAGAATCGCACAGTGGAAGTTTTTTTGAAGGATACCTCACCTCAGGGTACAGTTCCACCACCATTGGAGTCGTCGCTGGTTCGTACACTTGTGGTGCGTGGGTGATGGGATACGGTGTGCGCATTGATACTCCTGACGTTACTGTCGCCTCAGGCGAATCTGCCGCGATCACGGTCACACTGATTGCGTACGACGCGCTGATCAATGTTGAATACGTGGATACAGATGGCAATGTGATCACTGACATCACCAGCTTCATGGTCTACGGTTCATCCACAACCGATCCTGACGGAAATCCATACTACAACGACTACGTCTGGGGTACTGGCGAAAACGGTCAAGCGACTATTGAAGCACTTGGTGGTTATACCTATGAGATCGGTAGTTGGTTTGATTCCGGCAGCGCAAGTGACTACGGAGATTACGAAGGCATGTACATCACCAGCACGGGCGCGACATACATTCAAAGTTACGAAATGCATACGGTGACTGCAAATGCCGCTGAACCACAAACTGTACAAATCACTTTGCAGAAAGCAGATGCCACTCTCGATGTGACGGTGCTGGACGTCAATGGCGATCCGGTGTCGTACGGATGGGTGAGCGCGATGGAGGGAACATTTGGCGACGCAGAGGGGACAGAAGGTCACGGATGGTCAAACTTCGTTGGTGGAATGACAGATGGCGACGGGCTGGCGTCTCTGGCGGTTGTGAGTGGAGTGAAGTACACGGTCTATGCCTGGACACACAATGCGTTTGATGGCAGCGTGCTTCCGCCTGCGCACCAAACCGTTGTGTTGTCGTCGGGAGAGACACAGAGCATCACCATGCAAGAACAGGCAACAGACTGGACACTGAATATCGCTGCGGAAAACGAAACTGACACCGCTGCAGCGTTTGATTCGTACGACTATACCTACTGTTACGGTTATTCTCCAGAATTAGGTGTCGAAAACTTTGCAGAAATTCAGAGTGGTTCTGGCACGATGGGATTGGTCCGCGGCGGCGATTGGTATATTGGCTGCATGGGGTACGCTGACAATACCTTTTACCGATCTGTCGACACGTTGTACACGCCGGGCGATGAAGAAGGTGGCAGTGGCGATGTGACCATCACGTTGCAAAACGCCGGCGAATTCTACGACGAAACATCGTATACGGCTTCTGGAACATCTGCCTCAACGATCACATTGCCCGACGGCGAATCCACCATCACCATTCCCGCAAACACCATCACCGATTCTGGCAACTACACCCTCACCGTCAGCACCGCAACAGGATATTCCGTGAACGACAACAATTTCCCCGTTGAAGCATTTAACTTCTCGGTCTTGGATAGCAGTGGTTCAGAGGTGACCGATTTCGCATCGAACTTGACGCTCAAACTTGCGTACGATGAGGAGATGCTCGCTCAGTGGGGCGTGGACGAAGCCACCCTTGTGGGCGGCGCCTATGGTGACAACAACAACTGGGAAAGCCCGGTGGCGACATCGCTCGATGCCGAAAACAATCAAGTGATCATTACGCTGAATCACTTCTCCTCCTACGCAGTGCTGGGTGACCGTGGTGTTTCTGTTGAAGAAGAAACTGCACCGGGAAAACCACGCGATGTCACAGCCAAGAAAATCAAACGGCATTCGGTAATAATCGACTGGAAAAAACCTGCCGGCGATACCGAAGTCACAAAATACAAAGTGCAAGTGCGGAAGTTCAAGGTGACGAAGAGGAGCAAATATCGCAAGTTCAACAATGTGACAGTGACACAGCGCAAGGTGAAGGAGTTAAAGGCTGACACGAGGTATCAATACCGCGTTCGCGCGTGTAATGACACTGGCTGTTCAAGCTGGACCAAATGGAAGAAGTTCACCACAAAAGCTGCTGCTGTGGTGGAGTAGAAATCCTATCCTCAGAACACAAACACTCATCACCCCGCTCAAACGAGCGGGGTGTTGTGTACATGCATTTCAGCATTGACAACATGGCTCCTTTTTGTATAGGGTTCTAGTGCTCACCTGTTCTTTCAGGCAGTGCAATTTCCACGTTCAACGCAGAAAACGGAGGTGTCAGTTGGTTATACCTTATGCCGTTGGGAAAGGGGCGCCGATCATTTCGGCGGACCTGGATGGCACGACCATCCACAGCAACGGGAACGTACACGAAGACGTGGCGGCCGCGATCGCGCGTCTCGCCCGGAGTGGTGCGCTCCTCGTCTTCAACAGCAACACCTCGCTCGACGGACTGCGTCGCCACGTCCTGCGGATGGGCGTGAGTCTTTGCCACGTCGCCGGATGGGTCGCCGAGAACGGTGCGCTCATCCGGCCGGGTGCGAGCTCGCTGATCCCGAGCGACAACCTGGCTCCGAACTTCGAGGAGCGAAGCGCGCAGTTCGAAGCGTTCCGCATGATTGTCCATCAGTGGTGCCGTGACACCGGGTGCGATGTGGTGTTCACCCACCCTGCAACGACAGTGCGGTCGCTCAATGGCTACTCGCCGTGGGTTCACAAGGTCGCGTTCATCGACGACACTCGACGGGTCAGCTACAGCTGCGAGGTGCGCGCGGTGGTCAACGGCGAATTCCGAATCACCCGGAAGATCATGGGTGAGTTCGGCGGCATGCACCGCCAGATCGCGGAGCAGGTCTGGGGAGCGGAAGGTCTCACTGCCGACGGCTACCCCCGGCCCGAGTGGGAAATCGATGGAGGGTTTGTCGACATCGCTAGCTTCGACGTCGACAAGGCTGCGTCGTTACACGCCCTCGTGGCGCTCGGTCACCCGACCTACCACATCGGTGATGGCCGCAACGAGCTCTGTACGGCGAACGTTCCCGGTGTCGTCACGATCGCCGTCGGCAACCGCTGCTCCTTCGGCCGCTCGGGCAAGGCGCACGCGGTCACGGCCGCCCACGGACCGGACGGCTTCATCGAGGCCGTGATTAGCGGCACGCCGGAGGCGGGAAGGGGCTACCGATATCTTGACGGGCGGGCCTATGGGGAGTTCATCATCGGAAAGCGGCAATGACATCCCC
>SBBP01000004.1 GCA_005239655.1 Candidatus Microgenomatus auricola
ACTTCGCCTGCCGCAAGAAACTGGACACGGCTGGCGGCATCTACGGTCAGTCGAACGTCGGGAGCAGCAACGGACCCAAGGGCATCACGCTCGGAGGCAGCACGATCGCCTTCGAGTTCGCGGTGCAGGCGGTGGTGCCGCACATTCCATGGATCCACGTGGACATGGCCGGCAGCATGGGTCACCCTGCGGACAGCGGTGAGTTCGCGCAGGGCGGGGACTGCCCGAACGTGATCACCATCGTCCACATGATCGAGGACCTGGGCCGATTCCTCGGTCGAAGCGGCGTCATGATCTAGCCGCTCACGCTCACTTCTTCGGAGGCGGAAGTCGAGCTTCTTTTTTTACATCGCCTCTTGTTGGATTTTGTAACTACACTCTTTGTTCGAACAGCGAATCGTTCCTTTTGCGCCGTAGACGAGCAACGACTGGCAGGTTGGGCACTGTTCTCCGGTCGGCTTCGACCAGTAGGCATTTTCGCACTTTGGATATTTGTTGCAGGCGTAAAATGTTTTGCCGTAGCGCGAGCGTTTTTCAATAATGTCTCCTTCGCCGCACTTGGGGCACGCCACGCCCGTTTTCTTTTCGATGTTGACTATTGTTTTACAATCGGGGTAGTTCGAACAGCCAAGGAACGGACCAAAGCGTCCGGTCTTGCGCACCATCTGCGCTCCGCACTTTTCGCACTTCACGTCGACTGGTTCTTCGGGTGCAGCTTTGCCATCTTCACCCAGCGGCTTGGTGGTTTTGCACTCGGGATAGCCAGTGCAGGCCAAGAATTTTCCGTAGCGGCCCATCTTAATGACCATCGGCTTGCCACATTTTGGACAGACCTCATTGGTTTTTTCCTCGACGAGATCTTTTTTTTGAATTTCTTTGTCTTTTCCCACAAGATGTTGTTTAAATGGTGTATAGAATTCGCGAATAAGCGGACGCCATTCTTTTTGCCCTTCGGCAACTTCATCGAGCTGGTTTTCCATTTTTGCCGTGAAGTCGTAGTCGACAATTTCCGGGAAGTGCGCAACAAGCAAATCGTTTACCAGAAATCCAATTTCTTCTGGCAGCAGTGAACGTTGTTCCTTTTTCACGTATCCGCGCGCAATCACCGTGGCGATTGTGGGTGCATATGTCGACGGACGGCCAATACCACGTTCTTCTAATGCTTTCACAAGTGATGCCTCTGTGTACCGCGCTGGAGGTTCGGTAAAGTGCTGTTTTCCTTCGAGAGTTTTGCAATCCACAGCGTCTCCCTGCTTCACTGTTGGCAGTATGTTCTCGTTCATTTTTTCTGGAGCGATCTTCAGCCAGCCATCAAACTGCAGCTGTGAGCCGGTTGCACGGAATGTGTACGTGCCAGCATCCATATCTACGGTTGTTGCCAAAATCACCGCTGGCTTCATTTGTGACGCCACAGCGCGACGCCAAATCAAGTCGTACAATTTATATTGCTTGGGATCGAGAAATGCACGCACACTCTCTGGCGTGATAGTGACGTCCGTGGGGCGAATGGCTTCATGTGCTTCTTGTGCACCTTTTGATTTTGTTGCAAACACTTTGCGATCTGCGTAGTTCTCGCCAAATTCTTTGGTGATGAATGACTCCGCTTCACCCAAAAACTTTTGCGACAAGTTGACGGAGTCTGTGCGCATATAAGTGATGAGACCCGTGGATCCTTGAGACAACTCCACACCCTCATACAACTGCTGCGCGAGCATCATGGTTTGTTTTGCGGAAAACCCAAGTGTGTTGTTGCCTTCCTGCTGCAATGTCGACGTTGTGAATGGCGCATTGGGTTTACGTTGACGCTCTTTTTGTTCAACGTTTGATACGCTGAATGTCTTGCCGTTCAGGTCAGCAACAATCGTGTCCGCCTGTTCCTTATTTGCGATATCAAATTTTTTCAACGGTTTTCCCGCAATCGCATACAGCGACGCCGCAAACTCCTGACTCGATTTTTCCATCAACGCATCGATTGTCCAGAATTCCTGAGGCACAAACGCTTTGATTTCCCGTTCACGTTCAACAATCAGACGGACCGCGACTGACTGCACACGACCGGCAGACAAACCGCGGTAAATTTTGCGCCACAAAAATGGCGATAACTCGTAACCAACCAAGCGATCTAACACGCGGCGGGCTTGCTGCGCGTCAACCATATTCGGTGCCAATTCACGTGGATTCTCCAATGCGTTCATAATCGCTTCCTTGGTGATTTCGTGGAAGGCAATGCGCTTCATCGGCTTTTTCGCTCCCAACAACTGTTGCAAATGCCATGCAATCGCTTCACCTTCCCGATCTTCGTCGGTTGCCAGATAAATCGTGTCGGCCTTTGCGGCCAGCTTTTTTAATTCCGTAACACGTTTTTTTGCTTTGGTCGGAATGATGTACTGAGGCTCAAAATCCTTTTCCACATCAACCCCGAGTTTGCTCTTTGGGAGATCGCGCACGTGACCAAACGACGATTCGACTTTGAAATTTTTATCTAAAAAACGAGTAATCGTTTTTGCTTTTGTTGGTGATTCAACGATAACGAGGTCCATGTGTTTGTGTCAAAAATTTGAGTACGCGGTTTGTTATAAAGGAAATGCGCACCGTCTGTCAAGTAGTGCGTCCTCCGGAACCCACCGTGTGCGGACAAAACCAGCCAAGTATAAAGAACCGGTAATCACAACACAGTCATCGTTTTCGGCACCGGCAATACAACGGTCAACCGCATGCTGCGCGTCACGCTCACGATGAATGGTCGCGTGCGGAGCAATCTCTTTGCAGACACGTGCAGTTGCGTCAGCATCATGCGACCCAAAACCAGGGAGAGTAAACGTCGTGACCCAAATTTCATCAGCAAGCTGAGCGATCGGTGAAAGGACAGCAGCAACATCTTTTGTTTCTTTTGCAGCAAAGACCAAATGGAGTTTTTGCCATGGTCGAAATGCATTCAACGATTCCACCAACGCCTCCATTTTTGCCACCGAGTGCGCACCGTCCAAAATCACGAGAGGACTGTGTTGCATGACTTCCACACGTGCGGGCAGACGGGCAGTCACAATCCCGCGGTCAATGGCATCGGCTGAAATCCCCAACAGCGTAGCAACTGCATCCGCTGCCGCTGCATTCCACTGTTGATGTTGCCCAGGCATCGCTGTTTCAAAATGTCGCTTCAGCTGTACGTAGTGCACACGCGTCTGTTTTTCCTTCGCTTCACGGTCAAACACCGCCCGCACTTCAGGTTTTGTTTCTGTCGAAACCACCGGCACCCCCTCCTTCATCATACCAGCCTTGTGCCAGGCGATTTTTTCCAGCGTCTCGCCGAGAATATCCGTATGGTCCAGGTTGATTGGAGTGAGTACGCACACGCGCGGAGTAGGAACCACATTTGTATAATCAAACCGACCGCCACAGCCTGTTTCCAGTACCACCCATTCGCAGCCGGCATCATGAAAATGCTTCATCGCCATGGCAAAAAAGATCTCAGCGTACGATGCATCTTCGCGCACAGGCATCACCGCATCAACAAGCGCAACAAAATCATCTGGTGCGACGAGCAAACCATCCACTTCAATATTTTCAATCGACGTCGTCACAAACGGCGAGCGAAAAATCCCAACGTGTTTTCCCGCCGCATGCACAATTTCGTAGATCATCGTTGCGGTTGAGCCTTTTCCCGAGGTTCCAGCGACATGCACCACTTGAAATCCACGCTCGGGATTGCCCAGCCGATCACACAGCCGTTGTGTCCGCGCCAAAAACGCAGACCGGTCGCTTTGCGGCAACATGTAATCAGCGTCGCGGCTGCCAATCACCGACTGCAAACGCGCAACACGTGCGCGATATCGTTCAAACGTGGACATAGGTGGAATCGCCAAGATCGCGAATGTGATGATAAATGGTGAGCATCGTGACGCATTGCATGACCACTGCTGCAGAAAGACCCGTTGCATCCACAATCTGTTCAACGGAGTGCGGTGCGTCCGCGCAGGCGGTGTACACCCGCTGTTCGTCTTCACTCAACGATGCGACAGCGTTGCCAGCATTCCCATACTCTATCTCACCCAAGAATGAGGCACAAGACAGCCAGGGAATCGCACCGCGTTCGATCAGGCCATTCGTCCCAACAGACACGGGCGAAAAAATCGATCCCGGAACCGCGTACACATCGCGTCCGCACTCCACGGCAAAACGCGCAGTGATCAACGCACCGCTTTTCAATGATGCTTCGACCACAAGTGCGGCATGGCTGATGCCGGCAATGATGCGATTGCGTGCAGGAAATGATGACGGGTACACGGAAGTCCCTGAAGGGTATTCCGACACGAGCAAACCGCCAGACTCCAGAATGTGCTCAGCGAGCGACAGGTTCGACTGCGGCGCGATTTCTGACCGTTCAACCGGCGAGCCGAGCACGGCAATGGTTTTGCCACCGCACGCAAGAGTCTCCTCGTGCGTTGCCTGGTCAATTCCAAATGCGAGACCGCTCACCGTCACTACACCGGCAGGCACGACACCAAACACCGCGTTGTGCACCACTTGTTTCCCATAGGCACTGGCTTTTCGGCTGCCCACAATCGCAAGGAGGTGCGCATGTGAGAGCAGCGACACGTCTCCACGACAGTAGAGTGTTTTCGGTGGCTGTGGAATTTCGCGCAAGAGTTGCGGATAGGCGGCATCGGCGATGCGAACCGTACACGTTTGAAACATAAAATCTCCCCAAAAGGAGAGTGTGTCCAATATGAAGCATACCACAATGGTTCTTTCGTTGCAAGGATGATATACTGCGAGCAATGCGTTACGCTCGATTGATGATTGCTGTGTTGGCACTTGCCGTCGTCGGAGGCGTGGTGTTTTGGTTTGTCACTCGCTCCGAAACTCTTCAAGACCTTCAAAGCGTCACGTTGAGCACGCAGGACGGCGTGCAACTTGCTGCATTGTACTACGCTGGATCTGAAGACCGTGGAATTGTCTTGGCACATGGATACGGAGAGACACGAAAAACAACTGAGGCATTTGCACTGCAATTGCAAGAGCAAGGCTATTCCGTCGTAGCCCTCGATCTGCGTGGTCACGGAGAAAGCGCGCGGGGTGCGGCAACATCGAGTGCGGGGGAATGGCAAAATCTGCCAATGGATATTGAAGCGGGACGGCAACTGTTGTTGTCGCAATCCAGTTCGATGACCGTCTATGCGATCGGAGGCGACATTGGCGCCAACGCAGTCATACAGCACGCGGTTGATTATGATGGCATCACCGCAGTCGTCACTCTTTCACCGCAACCGAACAATCGCGGCCTGGATGTCACAGCAGCATTCCAACGCTACAGCGGCCCCCTCTTCGTTGTTGATGCGTCGGTTGACCCGGATGATGATCGTTTTCACGGCCAAGGCATTGAGCCGATCGTCGTAGAACCGGCAGGCGACTTGTACTTCCTCTCACCATCGACAGAGAAAAAGTACCTAGCAGTTAACGATGGCGGGCATGGGTGGGCGCTCGTCAACAACAACACGGATGTCGCCCAGCGCATTATCGACTTTCTCGGCGCACAGCCGTAAACAGTGAACGAATATGGATATCTCGATTGGTGACTCTGTCACCACAATCAACGCTCTTCATCTGCTTCTCATTATTGTGAGTGGCATCGCGGCCTACCTGATTTTTAGTTTCTTGATGATGAGCGCAGTGCGTCGCGGCCTTTCGATTGGTCGCACACGACGGCATTCACCAGAAGAAACGCAAAAGCGCGCGCAGACACTCACCAGCGTCCTCCGTAATGTGTTGGGGCTGACCATCACGTGTATCGTCGCATTCATGTTGCTGGCAGAACTGGGCGTGAACATCACACCATTCCTCACGGGCGCCGGGATTTTGGGCGTTGCTGTTGGATTTGGTTCGCAAACGCTGGTGAAGGATGTGCTTTCAGGTCTGTTCATTCTCATTGAAGACCAGTTTGACTTTGGTGATGTCGTGACCGTCGCGGGACTCACCGGTACTGTTGAAGAACTCAATTTGCGCCGAACCGTCATTCGTGACGAAGCGGGTGTCGAACACCATATTCCGAACAGCCAAATCACCACTGTCTCGAACGCCACGAAACACTCGTCGGCGGTGAGTGTCGACATTCCATTGGCCTACTCCGTCGACTTGGGGAAAGCGATCGCGCTGGCACAAGAGGTGACAGCCGAAGTTGCATCCGCAGAAGAGTTTCATGAGATTTTTCTCAAGAACCCAGAGGTGATCGGTGTGATGCATTTCACCACAGACGGTTTGCTGCTGCGGATTCGCGGACGTTGCCGACCACACACCAATGCGACGTTCGAACGACGCTTACGACAGGAGTTGCAAACGCGTTTCCGCTCAGCGAAGATTGCGCTCGGTTCATCGAACACCATTATTGGTTCATAATTTGTTATGCATCGATTTCAAGCTCTGCTGACAATGTTGCGCCGTGACAC
>SBBP01000069.1 GCA_005239655.1 Candidatus Microgenomatus auricola
ATTTTTTCATGGTCGCGCTGTATAATTTCCGGTGACGATCCATTTATAGGTAGTCATTTCGGCCGGGCCCATGGGGCCGCGCGCATGCATCTTTTGGGTGGAAATGCCAATCTCCGAACCGAGCCCGAACACGGCGCCGTCGGAGAATCGCGTAGAAGCGTTGGTATAGACGACCGCGGCATCGACCAGTTCCTGGAAGAGCTTTTTGTGAGCGGCGGTGTTGGTAAGGATCGATTCAGAGTGTTTGGAAGAGTAGGAGGCGATGTGGGTGATCGCCTCTTCTACGCCGCTGACGGTTTTGACGGACAGGCGCTGGCTTAAGAACTCACGACCGAAGTCGGTTGCCCTTGCCTTTTTGAGGAGTTTCCGTGGGTAGTGTTTTTTTAGGATGGCGTGACTGTCGGGGTCGGCGTAGATCTCCACATTTTTTGATCGGAGAAGGTCGGCGACAAGGGGGAGGAAGGGACGTGCGATTTTTTTATGAACGAGCAAAGTGTCGAGTGCGTTGCACACACTGGGACGTTGAGTTTTGGCGTTGAAGACGACAGCTGCAGATTTTTTCAGGTTGGCAGACACGTCGACAAAGGTATGGCACACACCGGCGCCGGTTTCGATGACCGGCACTGTGGCGGTCGCGCGAACGAAATGAATCAGACCTTGGCCTCCGCGAGGGATGACCAGGTCGATGTATCCTTCAGCGGTGAGCAGCTCGGTGACCAATTCGCGCCTTGTGGGGTCAATCATCTGGACGGCGTTTTTGGTAATGCCAGCGTTGGTCAGCGCTTGATGAATGATTTTCATCAGTGCGTTGTAGCTGTGCATTGCCTCTTTTCCACCTTTGAGCAACACCACGTTGCCCGACTTTATACAGATGCCAGTCACATCAGTGGTCACGTTTGGTCGTGATTCGTAGATGATGCCAACAACGCCGATTGGGACCCGTTTGCGGTGCAGGGTGAGGCCGTAACGCTTGCGTGCATCATACGTTTGTCCGATTGGATCTGGGAGTGCGATTAAGCCATCAATTTCGCTGGCCATGCCGTGAATGCGTTCAGCGGTGAGGAGGAGGCGGTCGCGCATGGGGTCGGTATGATCAAAAACAGCGACATCTTTGGCGTTGGCGCGGAGTAGAGTGTGCACGTTGTGACGCAGACCGGCAGCCAGATTTTTGAGTGCCTGTTGTCGTTTGGCATGTGACAAGACGTTCACAGTTTTGGCCGCGGTTTTGGCACGCTTGAGTAAGGGAAGGAGGTGGTTCATGGCTCTTCTGACGAGTTAGAATAATTTGGATAACTCCTTGGCGCGGTTGTAGGCGGCGGTAACGGCGCGACTGATACGGGCATCAATTCTTTCGCGTCTGAAGATTTTGAGTGCGGCGTCGGTAGTACCTTTCTTTGAAGTAACCTTTTCGCGGAGTGTGGCGGCGTCGTCGTTACTGTGGTCAAGAAGTAGAGACGAACCGCGGAGCGTTTGTTTCACGAGAGTGGTCGCTTGGTGTTTGGATAGGCCGAGCCTGCAGCCGGCGGCGATGAAATATTCAGCAAAAGCAAAAAGGTACGCCGGGCCTGACCCAGAGATGGCCGTGGCGACGTTGATAAGATTTTCTTTTTTCACCTCCAGCTGTTTTCCAAAGCTACTAAAGATTTTTTCTGCCACTTTCTTTTGCGCGCGGGTGACCTGACGTGTCGCAATCCAGACAGTCATGCCCTCTTGGAGTTGGGCGGGTGTGTTCGGCATAGAGCGTATGATGCGTTTGTGGCCGAGGGCTGCGTTCATGGTTTTTAGTGAAACGCCTGCCATAATGGAGATAACGAGAGTAGATGCTTTGAGGTGTTTGCGGAGTGCTTCCATAGCTGGACGGCTCTGCTGGGGTTTGACGGCGAGGATCACGACGTCGGCCGCATGCGTCGCTTTTGTCACCTGGTCATTGGTGTTGACTGCATAATGTCGGCGGAGCTCGGCCAGCCGTTCTTTGGACAGATCGATAATCGTGATGTTGCTGGCGGGCAACGTGTGGGAGTGTACTAGAGAGGCGGTCATGGTTTCGCCCATAACACCGCCGCCGATGATGGTGAGTCGTGTGTTCATATCAGGATAAGGTTATCCGCGTGAACCACCTCGATACCGTAGGGTTTTTCGGGTTGGTTGAGGATGGCCTGCAAGTCGTGGCTGGCGTGGTTGACGAGGCCGATCGCGATCGTTTCCTTATTGTGGTCGACGATTTCGACGGAGTCCCCTTCGGTAAACTCGCCGTAGATAGCGCGCACACCAACGGCCAGAAGGCTTTTGCGTTTGTGTACTGCTTTGGCCGCACCCTCGTCGAGTTGAATAGTGCCGTCGGAGCCTTTGGCTGAAATCAGCCAGCGGTCGCGGTTACTGAGTTCAACACCACGGTGGGTACGAGGTAAACACACGGTGCCGAAGTGCTCGCCCCGCAGAATGGCGGTGATCCGTTCTGGAAAGTTGCCGTTGATAATATGAGTGGTGATGCCGGTGGCCGTTGCCAAACGTGCGGCCCGCAGTTTGCCCAGCATTCCACCTCGACTGATGGACGAGCCTTTCCCACTGGCAGCGTGCAGCAACTCCAAATTCACATTGGTGATCTCAGTATACAGCTCAGCACCTGCTTCTTTGGGATTGGCCGAATAGACACCTTCCACGTCGGTCAGCAAGAAGAGGTGGGTGGCGTTGAGGGTGATGCCAAGGATGGCAGCGAGGTGATCGTTGTCGGGAAAGTCTGTTTTGCCACGCACGGTGGTCGCGTCGTTTTCATTCACAAAGGGCACGATGCTGGCTACCAGGAGTTCAGAAA
>SBBP01000114.1 GCA_005239655.1 Candidatus Microgenomatus auricola
GGTCCACATGGTGGAAACCATCAATAAGTTCCAGCAAGTCCAGAGACAACTCATTCAGGATTTGGGCCGCGAGCCGCTGCCAGAAGAAATCGCCGCAGAAATGAATATGCCACTCGACAAGATTTTGCATATTATCAAAATTTCGCAAGATACTGTTTCGCTGGAGACGTCTGTTGGTGACGATGATTCGGAAGACTCGACGCTTGGTGACTTCATTGAAGATGTGAAGACTGTTGGGCCATCGCAAGTGGCAGCGTTGCAGCTGTTGCGTGACCATGTGCGCGAAGCGATCGGTGATTTACCGCCGCGCGAACAGAAAATTTTGGAAATGCGTTTTGGGTTGATCGACGGCGTATCACATACGTTGGAAGAAGTCGGCCAGGAGTTTGGTGTCACCCGCGAACGTATCCGTCAAATCGAAGCCAAGGCCTTGCAGTCCATCAAAGATCATCGCGCCATGGACAAGCTCGTGGATTACTAATGGTACAGCGGTGTAGAGTGACTGTTCATTTTCTCTCTAGTTTCATCGCTGATGAAGGATCGACATCATTGTTGAGGTGATGGTCACGGCAGAAAGGTCTTCTGCTTCGTAGAGAGTTTTGAATGCACCCCATGATGCACGCATCGCATCGTGATGACGAAGCCCACCTCCGGCGATTTCATTTTCAACAATTTGCTCGAGGTATGCAACCGTAATTCGTCGTGCCTCGGTACGTGCCTCTGGATACACGCGCTGTGGGTTAAATGTTTGATCACTCATGGCAATGCATTCACGAACAAGAGCGGCGTCGGCGTCGGCAAGTTTTTGGTTTGTCATATATTTTTCTGCGATGTCGGCCCAATACTCCATAATTCCGCGCCAGCGTTCATAGTCATTGCGGGGCGGGTTCAAAAAACTATCGTGGTTCATTGCACTGTCACGATCCGTAGCGGTCGCACGTTGTATCGTTCTCCAGTAGAAGTCAATTTTGGTATCGGCAGGATAATTTCCAGTATCCCAGTCATTTGCGTGGGCAATCTCATGGTAGAGTTTTGGCAGCACTGCAGGCAGTAAGTGATCCCCGGCGTATGAAGAAGTGCCTTGCAGGGTGATGTTCCTTCGTCCTTCAGGCGAGAAAAAACTGTTTGCATCTGGAACAGCATACCCGACGGCATTGCTTTGAAAGGGACTGATCGGTTTATCTTTAGTGAAGCGAATTCGTTTCACCGTCGGGCGCAGCCATCCGCGAGGAAAAAATCGTCCCTCGGCAAAAAAATCTTTCAGCTGTGCCTCGGATGTAAAGCAGAGAAGCTCAGGCTGCTCAACCGCCATAGGAGGGAGACCGTGTTGCAACCGTTCAACTGCCGCATGATCCCAGTATTTCATATAGAGTCGTTCAACATGTTCCGCTGTTCCATGTTGAGTTGTCCATCGCGGGTCATCGGGCGTGTAGGCATTCAAATTTTCAACAAGGCGTAACGCATCCAGGATTTTGTTTTGCGAGAAGAACACTTGAGACCACGCACCCATAAAACCATGTATGTCGCTGACTTTTTTTTCAAGCTGCGCGCATCGATACGCTCACGCATGTCGCGGTGGACAGCCTGACGTCGTTCTCGCGTTTCCGCATCTCGTTCTGGCGTGCGTTCGTGTGCCTCGGCCGATCCAATGCCTAATGTCAACCCAGCGGCTCCAAGTGTGGTATCGTGAACGCGTTTCAGAAATTGACGACGAGAAATTCTATCCATGAAGCTCAGTGTATCATAAAAAAAGAAGCCCGATCTCCCCTCTAATGCATCGGGTGGGTGGACGCGACACGGTGCAGCGCGGACGCTGCGATCTGGACCGCCAGCTCGTCGCCCTTCACCTCGAAACCCGTGGAGTCGAGGCGGCTCCTGTTGGCGTAGACAGCGGTGATGCCGCCGCACCACAGGTCCGGGTAGGGCGCGTCGCAGCCGCTTCTGGGCATGGTGAGTGCGTTGCAGATGGCGAAGAGCGTCGCCATCTCCATCTCGAACGCGATGCATCCACGCTCGATGAGCCACTCGAAGCGGGCGTACATCTCCCTCGGGACGTAGCCGAGGAGGCCGGGGCGGCACTGCCCGCCGAAGAAGCTCTCGGTCGTGGCGCCGGTGCCCACGAAGCAGTTCGGCGTAGTGCCGTCACCCAAGGGGGTGCCGGTCATCTTGTGCGCGAACTGCATCAGCGCCGCGGTCACCATGTCAGTGGCGACGGCCGTGACGCCAGGCAGGAGGTAGCAGTTGCTCACGCCGTCGAACCGCTCGGCAGCTGCCCACACGCAGATGTCGCCGGGCTTGGAGTCGGGGAGCAGGCTCGACGACGAGCCAACACGGACGAAGCGACGAGCGCCGGAGACGATCGCGTCGATGAGCGTCATCTCCATGCTCGGGCCACCCATGCCGTGGGTGAACACGGACATCGGAACGCCGTTGAGCTCGCCGGTGAAGGAGAGGAAGCCGCGGTGATCGCCGACGAGACGAGCTTTCTCCAGCACCTCTTCCGCGATGTACCGGGCGCGTTCGGGAGAGCCCACGCACAGGCAGTGCGGAGCGAGGGACCCGGGCATCGTGCCCAGGTGGTAGGTGCGGCCGTCAGGCCCAACCGGAGCGTTCGGGTTCACAGACATGTTTCTCCTTTCGCGAGCGATGGTACGCTCACAGCAAACGCACCTTAGCGGAATGCAGGAGTGGAGTCAATAAAAAAAAGAAACCTGTTCCTCCTACAGGTTGTTCGCCGCGATCTCCGCGGCCTGGTGTACCTCCGAGAGGGTCGGCGGGTAGGCTTGCCTGGCCTCGGGCGTGTCGAAGCGGCCTCGCGGTGAAAGCACGACGCCCGGTCCGCTCTGGGCGAAGAGCGGCCCCGCCACTCGCACGGTGCTGCGGCCGGCGCCCATGTCCACGCTGGCCTGCAGGATCGCCTCCGGCATGGTGACCACCTCATGCATGCCCGCACGGATGGCGCCGCCAGTGAGGATCTCCGCCTCCTTGCCTGCTTGGATGACGTACGTGCCCTGTGGCACGACGATCCGGAAGGGCCTTCCGTCCTTCGTCCATGCGATGAGTCCGGCGTGTGAAGCTGCATCGTGCCCGGTCCACTGACCGAAGTCGTAGTGGACAGCAGCCTGCACTCTGTACGGCTCCATCAGAGACACGTCGCAACCCGTGGGGCCGAAGACGTTGGTCCCGTTGACCATCGTATCCACGAAGGTCTCCTCCGGGAGTCGCAGCCCGATCGCCACCATCCGCGACGCGTCGAAGATGGCGGTGAGGATGGAATTGCTCCGGTCGTCCATCACCTCCGCCCACTCATCCTCGAACCCCACCGGGACGATCTGGTCTGCGAGGAGCTCAGCGAGCGCCGGAGTTCCAGCCATCGTCCGGCGGACATCCGGGTGGATCGCGCGCCAGTGGAACCGGTACTTGGGGTCGCCGCGCCACCGGTCCTCCGCCGTCGTGTACGGGCGGTGCTGTGGCGGGAGCCTCTGGGCCCACGCGCTGTGGTCGCGCGCGTGCTCCTGGCCGAGCATCGCGACGCCCAGAACCTTGGACGGATGCCGTCGGACATCGCGCCGGATGATCTCCCGGTCCTGGCTGAAGTATCGCTGCATCATGCGGAAGAAGCGGTTGCGACCTTCCGAGGAGAACCGGGGATCACGGAAGATCCCGATGTGGTACTGCAGCATGACATTGGCGCCGATTCTGCACTGGTCGTAGACCGCCGAGGAACGCGACCCTGCGACGAATCCGGCCATGTCGACGACCGGAAACTCGACGGTCTCCAGCTGCATCGGAGTCTCGCGCATATACAGCACCTCCTTCGGTCTACCAGGAATCCTGGGCTACGACCGAATGCCGAAAACAGTAGCATAGGTGATTCTGCACTGGCAAATGCGGAGATTTGAGAATAAAAAAGAAGCCTCGTCTCCTCTGTAACGAAGCTTAGCCGGTGTCGATCAACTCGGCGGGTGAAGCCCGCGGCTGATCGCAACCGCCATCGGCACCTCCGGAGCCTCCAGCCGGAACGTCGACGGATGCACGTTGCCGAGCAGCACGTGCGGCGTCACGACCAGGCCGGTCGTGTGGGCGAGCGTACGCAGCGCAGCCAGCACATCACCGGCGTGCCGTTCACGGACGTACCGATCCACGAACAGTGCGCCGAAGAAGTACATGCCGTAGTACGACGGACCGAGCATGGTGGTCTGCAGCATCCGCTCGCCAGCCTTGCGGCCGAGTCCGGTGTCGCTGCAGTACTCGGAGATGATTCTCTCCTCGTCGGTCTGCATGCCGAGGTGGTACTCCAGGAGCACCCGCATCGCGCGGCAGATGCGGTAGTCCGCATCTACCATCGCACGCGTGACGTGGGGGTTGGACTCGAGGATGGCCCACGACCACTGCATGTGGGTTGCACCACCCTCAACCGCCATCCTGCTGCAGAGGCTCCGGGGAAGAGAGTTCTGCCTTGCCTGGCCGGCGTGGGTCAGCTCGTGCGCCGTGATCATGCCGAGTTGTGCGCCGTACACGACCTGCCATTCACGCTCGTTCCCGGTGAACGGCATGAAGGTGATGACCGTGCCGCTCTCATGTGACGAGGCGACACTGGTGTCTTGATTGCCGACCGGTCGCACCGACCGTGTGACCATCCTCGGGTCCCAGGCCTCAGGGAGGATCCCGGTTGTCACGAAGCGCATTCCGTAGCTGCGGGCGTACTCCTCAGCCAGCGATCCCAGATGCTCGTCGGAGGTGGGAATGGTCGGGCCGACCGCACTCTCGCGATCGATGATGTGGTTCAGCCTTTCCAACTCCGTGCGGTAGCTAGCCTCGTGGCGCCGGCAGAGCGCCAGCACCTCAACTGGGGTGTCGTTGATCCAGAGTCCCCGGAGGTACTCGTTGATCGCGTCGTTCCCCAGAGAGAGTGAGTGCTCCGGCGCCCGAACAGCGTCGAAACGCGGGATGGCGAGCTGCACTGCGTCGACGAAGTGCGCCCATGCGGCTGGCCACTCCTCGGCGTCGCCACCGTGGGTTGTCCAGAGTGCATGGATCCGATCGCTCGCCGCGGCATCGATCATTCCGTTGAGCGAACGAAGCACGCGCACCTTCTCCATGTTCGAGAGCCACCCCACGGACCTGCGTCCGAAGAGGATCTCGTGGGTTGCAGCGATCTCATTGCCCACCACGGCCATGCGGCCACGAAGCACGTCGAGTGGTGTCGCGATTCCGTGCGTGACAGCCGTCGCGATCATCACACTCGTCTCCTGCTCCCAGTGGAAGGAGCCGGTCATGCTCGCGCCTGGACGGTCAAGCACCGGGTGGTTGTAGATCGTGGCCTCGTCGATGCAGGCTCGCATGGTCGCGTAGGCCACCGCGATGTTGTCGGCGGTCCATCCGACCTCGTTGAGGGCAGCGATGACTGAGCGTGCGATGTCGCGCAGCTCGTTCGCGTAGTCGACGATGGACGGCGTCCACTCTGGAGCCGTGAGGTCCTCCATGGTGAGGGTGTATCCGGGCGGTGCGAAGGAGACCAGCCACGAGCGCGGCATCGGTCCACCAGGCCGCCGGGCGTTTTCGGCGGTACGTTCTACCAGTCGAGGGTTGATTTCCATCTGCGTTCATCCTCGCGTGTACAGGAAAAAGGACGTGTATGTGCAACGGAGCGAGTCCGTCGTGTCTTCCTTACTATATCTTAAACAAAAAATCAAGGCACTGTACGAGAAGGGTACATCGGTAACACTTTGTGATATTTGTAATGAAAATTGATGGGAGGCATGTAGTCGAGTGATTGGTGAGGTCGTTTATAGTTGTA
>SBBP01000005.1 GCA_005239655.1 Candidatus Microgenomatus auricola
CCATCGACCGCGCGAATGTCGCTGCTCAAGCTTGGTCATGTCGACCGGCTGCTCATCATCCAAACCATAAATCGACGACAAATCGTGGGCGTCTGCCGACAATTCTTCTTCAGCAGCGTCTGCGTTCGATGCTGCATCCGCAGCTTCACTCGCACTTTCTTTTTCTTCACTTGACTCAAGTGACTCCATTGGCATCACGACGTCATCATCCGGCGACTCTGGAGTAACCGCGTTCGTCGGCGTTTCAGCTTCAACCGTTCGACGCTGTTTTTTTGTTGCCTTTTCCGATTCAATCTGCAACGCTTTCTTTGGAAGTTTGCGTTTTTGTACGTAGGCCATGGGAAAGAGAATACCACAAAATTCCTGCGCCAACAACCGCAACAATCGAGAGATACTGTGCGACGGTGAGCCCGAAAAAACGAGGATCACTATTCGGGAGATCAATCGCCCGCCAGAAGTCGAGCAGAAAGCGTGCGACACCATGCCACAGTAAAAACAACGCAGTGTAGACGCCGATACGTCTCTGCGGGTTACTCTTCCACAGTACAAAAAACACAATGCTCAACGCGAGTTGTTCAATCGATAAGTACAAACCGTGGTTGTGGCGTACGATACGATCAATGTATTCCTCGCCAAGAAAAAACGATGTCGGGATCCCTGGATGGTCGAAAATGAAAAAGCATCCCAAACGACCAATGGCAATTCCGATCGGTAATCCCATCACACCAGACTCGACGTACGCGCGCCACGGCAGGTCGTGACGGCGAAAATAAACCCACGCAGCGATCGCGGCACCAAGCAAACCGCCAGAGAATGACAAGCCACCTTCCCACACTTTGAACACGTTCAGTGGTGCATCGATATACTCCGGCAACTCAACGAGCACGTACAGAAGACGGCTCCCAATGAGCGCAGAAAAAATTGCCCAAAACGCCACATCCATCATCTTCTCTGCGTTCAAACCACGCCGTTTCGCAACACGTAATGCCACCAGCAGTCCGACAAGAATACCCAAGGAGACCATGAGCCCCCACACATGAATGGTGACTGGCCCCAGTGCAATCGCTGTCCATTGAAAAAAAGGGATCATTACTGTGCACTCAGCCAATCCGCAATTGCCTGTTCCCCAGCGGTGAATCCGGCGTCGTTGGTGTCATCGAGGAAAAAATGATCAACCGCTGTATCATCAAGAAATACGGATGTGAGCTGCACGCTCTCGTTCACTTGCGTTGCAATCTGCTCCGCCTGAGTAAACGGCACTACAGAATCTGCACGACCATGCAGCAGCAACGTTGGAACAGAAATCTCCACAGTGGTGGCGGAAAGATCGTTCAGACAGGAGTCCACGGCAACCGCTTCTGAACAGCCGGTTTGCGTCAAAAAATTTTCTGCACCACGACTGTCCTGTGCGACAAGGGCCGCGTACTGTGCTGCAATATCGCTATACCCATAGGCGGCAATCAGCCCGTCAACGTATTCCTGGTGAGTTTCGAGTGCGCGCAGTGCGATATACACACCGTGATCCAAACCAAACAAATAGATGGGCTGGTCGGTTGCTTGGAGCAACTTTCGAGCCCAGTCAATGGTTGAAACGACATCCGTCACCTCTTCTTCTCCCATGGTTCCTTCGCGCCAGTCGAGTGTGAACGTGAGTGCATTCTGTTCACGTGCAATCGATTCTCCCCACACGGTCCCAATTTCGTCTGTTGCCCGAGTGGACGATGGTGCAGAGTGTATGATAATGACAACCGGAAATGGACCATTGCCAGACGGTTTGGAAAGGCGGGCGCGCAGAAGCTGACCATCTTTGGTCACGATTCCGATGTCTTCATTCTGCAATTCCTCTTCGCTCAGTCGCGATTGGAATGCGCGTTCAATTTCGTCATCGGATGGAGCGATCTGATCCAAAATGGCGTTGATATTCATCAACTCGTTCTCGCGAATACGCTCCTCACCCTCCGGTGTGTTCTGCAGAATGCGTAGCACGGCGACGGATCCGATCATCACCAAAAACACCCCTATCGTGAATGGTCGTGCGATTTCTGATGGCCATGATTGGCGAGGCATAATGTTCAATGTGTTCCGTCAATGCAGTATAGCATGATTTCATCGAACAGCTGTGGCGGTGCGACTACAAAATCTTGATCACCCCGCTTCCAGGAAAGAGGCACACGAGAAAAGTCGGTCACGCAAAAACCCGCTTCGCGCAGTAGCAAGTCCATCGGTGCAAAATCCCACGGCTTGAACGCATTTCCAATATACGCGTCTCGTTCGCCGCGTACGATGCTCATAGTGTTTGCGGCAACAGAGCGTAGACTCTTTGTCGACAGCCCCTGTGCAGAAAGTTTCTGTCGTATGCGGTTGATCCGATCCGCACTTGGAGCCTGTGGCATCCACCCCACAATAGGATGACAAGCGCTCAATGATGACACCGTGGCAGCCTGCACACGCACACCATTGAATTCTGTTCCACACTCTCGCCGTCCAGATGCGAGGTGATCACTCGCTGGGTTGTAGATGACCGCCAGTTGTATCTGTTCCCCGTCTGCACGCGTAATCATAGTTCCGTACTCAGGAATGCCGTTTGCAAAATTCCATGTGCCATCCAGTGGATCAATAATCCATGTGTGTTCGGCGTTCTGCGTCCCAACGAAACCCGCCTCTTCAGAGAGAATATCGTCGTCAGGAAATCTCTGCTGAATCGCGTTGATGATCAACTCTTCTGCAGCCAGGTCCGCTTCAGTTGCAAAGTCTTCTGTGTGTGATTTGATGTTCCGCGTCAGTCGTTTGCCAAAAAATGAGAGGAGTACTTCCCCTGACTCACGTGCGATCGCCTCTGTCCATCGCTGAATCTCTTCATCTGTCATGTCGAATGTTTCGAATCATTGTCATCGGCAAATTGCAATACACTCATTTCTTGTGCAATACTTTCGGCGGTGAGGCCAAAATGTTTCCACAGCTCAGCGGCTTTTCCAGATTCACCAAAACAATCGCGCATACCGATGCGATGGATCTTGGTTGGAGCGTGCTCCGCAAGCACCTCAGCGACAGCGCCGCCAATGCCTCCATTGATTTGGTGTTCCTCGAGGGTTACCACTGCTCCAGTTTTCCGTGCTGAGGCGACGACGGTTTCTACATCGAACGGCTTGATCGTATGGAGATTGATGACTTCAACGGAAATCTTGCCGCCGAGAAGATACGCAGCACGTAAGCCCTCGTAGAGCATGGGGCCCGCACCAATCAGCGTCACATCAGTCCCCTCCACCAGGACTTGGGCTTTGCCAATTTCAAATGGTGTCTCGCTGGTTGTGAAGATCGGCGATTTCTCACGCGCAAGGCGCAGATAGGTGGGGTGGGTGTCCTGTGCAATCGCGAGCGTTGCGGCATAGGCCTGTTCGACATCCGCTGGGACGATAACATACATATTTGGCAACACGCGTGTGATCGCAATGTCTTCCAACGCTTGGTGCGTTGCGCCGTCAGGCCCCACGGATAACCCCGCGTGTGAACCGACCATCTTCACATTTCGATCGTTGTAGCAAATGGTTGTGCGAATCTGCTCCCAGTTGCGTCCGGGTGAAAACGCCGCATACGAAGAACAGAATGGAATTTTTCCTGCAGCTGCCATGCCCGATGCAACTGTCACTAAGTTTTGCTCTGCGACACCCACTTGTGCAAACCGCTCTGGAAATGCCTCGGCAAACAGATGCATTTGTGTTGACTCGGTCAGGTCTGCACACAAACCGACGATACGTTCATCGCGCTTTGCTGCTTCAACAAGCGCTTTGCCAAATCCTTGCCGCGTTGCGCCACTTTTGAGTACTGTTGGGTCCCACAGTGCTTCCGCAAGATGAAGTGAAGAGTTGATCTGCATATTAGTAATCGTATTGGTCCTGTTCAATCTGTGTGCGCACCTGCTGCAATTCAGCCAAGGCCTTTTCTAACTCCTCTGCTGATGGGGGCTTGCCGTGCCATTTGTAATCCCCTTCCATAAAGCTGACTCCTTTACCCGGTGTCGTCAACGCGTTAATCAATACTGGCTTGCCTTTCACCGCTTTCGCCTCAGTGATCGCCGAGATAATTTCTTCGTAGTGGTGACCGTTCACTTCAATCACATGCCAGTTGAATGCTTCGTATTTTTCCTTAATCGGATCGAGCGGCATCACCTCCTCGGTGTTGCCTTCAATCTGAATGAAGTTGCGATCCATAATTTGAATCAGGTTGTCGAGTTTGTATTTTGCGGCGAACATGACGGCTTCCCAGTGATTCCCCTCCTGATGTTCACCGTCAGATGTCAACACAAACACGGTGTGTTTCTTACCATCGAGTTTTGCCGCCCATGCCATACCAGATCCTTGTGACAACCCAGAACCTAAGGGGCCACTGGTGGTCTCCAAGCCCGGCAACGCCGAACGGTGCGGATGGCCTTGTATGCGCGACCCGAGTTGGCGCAGCGTCATCAACTCGTCTACAGAAAAATATCCTGCATGCGCCATGGTGGCATACAGTACCGGACAGATATGACCGTTGGACAGCACTAATCGATCACGTTCATCCCAGTCGGTGTTCTGTGGATCGTGTTTCATCGCCTGAAAATAGAGCACCGTAAAAATATCCGCCATGCCCAACGGACCACCGGAGTGACCGGAACCGGCTGTATTCAGTGCGCGCAGCAGGTCTTGGCGAATCGTGTTGGCAATGAGCGCCAACTCTTTACGGTCAGTGATCATGGGTTACTGTTTCGCGTTTTTCCAGTCATCGAGGAACCTCTTGATGCCCGCATCGGTCAACGGATGCTTAAACAGTTCGTGAAACACCGCTGGAGGCATGGTAGCAACGTCAGCACCAAGCAACGCGGCCTTACGCACGTGCAGTGGACTGCGAATACTTGCGGCAAGAATCTGCGTATCAAAATCGTAATGGTCGTAGATTGTACGAATCTCGGCGATCACCTGCATCCCATCTTCACCGATGTCATCCAAGCGTCCAATGAATGGGGAGACGAAGGTCGCGCCCGCTTTTGCCGCCAACAGTGCTTGTTCCGCGCTGAACACCAAAGTCACATTCACGTGCACACCTTTCCTGCGCAGAGCCACACACGCTGCGATGCCCGCTTCGGTCATCGGCACTTTAATGGTGATGTTTTTGTGAATTTTGACTAGCGGCTTTGCTTCTTCGAGCATACCGGCCGTATCCAATGCCGTGACCTCCGCGCTGATCGGCCCGTCGACAATACCGGCAATTTCTTTCACCACCTCGGAAAATACGCGTCCCGATTTTGCAATGAGTGATGGGTTCGTTGTGACGCCGTCGATCACACCAATTTCAGCTGCCTTCCGGATTTCCTCAACTTCTGCCGTGTCCAAGAAAAATTTCATAGGTTCGATGCCTTCGGTTCAATAGTAAAAAGATCACCTGTACGGTACCAACTTTCGTTCAAAAAATCAATTCTTCAGCCGCGAAGCTGTGCCAGCGCCGCACCAAGATCCTCCGACTTCCATAAAAAGCTTGCGGCAGCCAGGATGTCACATCCGGCAGCGACAATATCGTCACGATTGTCCGCATTCACTCCTCCGTCCACTTCCACCAATACATCTGGCCTCAATTTTTTCACTTCTTTTATTTTTTCCAGCACATCATACTGAAATGACTGGCCAGAAAATCCCGGATCCACACCCATCACGACCACCAAATCAATATCGTTGATATACGGTTTGAGTTCAAATGTGGATGTGCTGGGGTTTATTGCAATTCCCACTTTTTTTCCAGTTTGACGAATGTGTTGGATAAGATGCTCCATGTTATCGACTGCTTCGTAGTGCACAATCAATCGCTGCACATTGGGAAGCGCCCAGCTGTTGACAAACAACACGGGCCGTTCGATCATGAGGTGCACTTCCATCGTGACAGGAAGATCACGCAGCTGCCATGGATTACGGAACGTTTCGTTTGGCACAAACGCACCATCCATGACATCCAATTGGATCATCTTGGTGTACGGCCGAATACGTTTCACTTTTTCGTGAATTTCTTCGAGCGTTTTTTCTAAAATGGCTGGGATCACTTCTACCATACTATTTCAAATGTTCTTCTTCGTAGGATTGAATTTTCTGCACGCGTCGTGCGTGACGCTCCTCACCATCAAACTGCGCATCCAAAAATGCTTTCGTAATCTCCATTGCCTGCTCGGCAGTGATGACTCGCCCCGCAAGCACCAATACATTGGCATCGTCATGCTCTCGCGATTGCCGACCCATGTATGGAGTGGTGGCAAGGGCAGCACGAACTCCTTTGACTTTGTTTGCTGCGATATCCATGCCGACGCCCGAGCCGCACACGAGAATGCCGAGATCACCTCGGCGTGCGCGGTCGGAATCACCCACTTTTTCTGCCACTGCAAATGCGTAGTCCGTAAAGTCTGCCGGCTCCTCGGTGTGCGTACCCAAATCTGTAAACTCAACACCGCGCTGTTGCAGCAGTGCGACAACAGTTTGCTTTAGTGAAAACCCAGCGTGATCAGAACCAAGGTAAATCATATCTTACAAAAAATAGGCGATAATCTGCGCGAAGCCTTCCTCGGTGGGGGTGCCCGCAACTCGATTACCATTAAAGAAAAACGTCGGAGTTCCCGTGACACCTGCGTTGATGCCATCATCAAAATCTGCAAGGACCTCCTCTGTATATTTGCCGCTCTCAAGACAATTGTCAAATGCGTGTGTATCCAGATGCAGTTGTTGAGCATAGAGTTTGAGGTCGGGAACGGTCAAATGATCGGCGTTCAGGAACAACTTGTCGTGGTAAGGCCAAAATTGACCTTGCTCGTGCGCACACTGTCCGGCCTCAGCGGCTTTCTGCGCATCTGCGTGGAGTTCGCTAATCGGAAAATCACGATAGACAAACCGCACACGATCACTATATTGCGCAATAACACCACGCACCGTGGGAAAAGCATCGCGACAGAATGGGCATTGAAAATCTTCAAACATCACGATGGTGAGCGCAGCGTTATCTGGACCAATGGAAGGGTCGCCAGCAAAATTTTCTACGGCTGTACTGCGAATGGTGCCGACCTGCGGCTGACTGGTGAGTGTGGTTTGGCCACCCTGTTCAAATGTACTCAAGTCCAGTGTGCCTTGCTGTATACGCTCATAGTAGTTGAGCGTTAGCTTTGCAATATAGGCAACAAGCGGCAGAAGCACCACACACATCACGAAAAAGACGAGTTTGATCCCGAATCGTTTGTGTGTTGTTGGTTGTTCTGTCGGCACATCCATAGCGATGCACGCTTGCTACAGCTTATTCAAATAGTCGATTGCGGAAAGAGCAGCGGTCACACCCTGTCCAGTCGCAATCGCAATTTGCTTGTACGGAATTGATGTGACATCGCCAGCAGCGAAGAGCCCAGGGATGTTCGTCTCGCATTTCAGGTTCACTTCCACTTCACGAAATGCGTTTTTCGCAACGTCAGATGGCATGATGTCGCTGTTTGGAATCATGCCGATGTGCACGAAGACACCATCCGTCGGCACGGCGTGTTCTGTTTCTGTTGCTGTATCGCGGTAGACAACCTGTTTCACGACTCGCTCTCCTTCAATGCGTTGTGTTTCTGCGGAAAAAACGGTGGTGATTTTTGAGTGACCGAGGACTTTGTCAATCAACACCTGTTCACCGCGAAACTCTGGGTTGATGTTGATGACGGTGACATGACGAGTGATTTCTGCGAGCATCAGCGCTGATTCTAGGGCGCTGTTCCCGCCGCCAATGGTGACCGCAACCTTGTTGCGATACAACGGACCGTCACAAGTGGTGCAGTAGGTGACGCCTTTACCATAGAACTCATTCTCACCGGGAATATTGAGGTGGCGTGGGTGCACGCCCGTCGCGACAATGACCGCTTTGGCTTCGTAGGTCACGGCTGCCCCTCCTTTTGTTGCCTGCACAACAAAGTGGCCGTCGTCGGCCTTGGCAATTGATGTCACACGTACCCCAAGCGTTGGTTGGACGTCATTGGCTTCAACATGCTTTCGAAACATCTCCGCTAACGTGATTCCGTCGGTTTCAATGATGCTTGGGTAGTTCCACACTTCACCTGACCTCGCCACTTCTCCTCCGAAATCCTCCGAAATCATGTTAATGCTCAACTTACGTCGCGCCGCATAGATCGCCGCGCTGGCGCCTGCTGCAGAGCCTCCAATAATGATGAGATCGTGCATAACAAAAAAACAATAATGGTTGTGGAGAGTATATCAAACTCCTCCTGTTTTCTCCAGCGGATTTTTAGCGGAAAAGGAGGTTCAAACGGTGCCGCAAGCCAAAGATCACAACGGTCAATTCCAGAACCGTTGAACCAAAGCCAAAGAGTGTTCCGTAGTATGCCGCGGTCAGCCACCACCCTGGGGTTTCGCCGAAAGAGGCGGGTACGGCAGCAAGAGAAATCGCCGCACAAAGAAATATCGCCACCAGAGGCAATGCAC
>SBBP01000020.1 GCA_005239655.1 Candidatus Microgenomatus auricola
CTTGGCCGCAATCACGTGTTCGATAGCATTGCCGGCATGACTGCGGCACTGATTGGGGGTTTTGTTGCAGCCTATTTCGGACTCACGTTCACGTATTGGATTTCACTTGTGGGCGTGGCAGTCGCTTTTTTCCTTACCTTCTTTCTCCGCGATCTTCCAAAAGCGACAGCCACCGGTGAAACAGATTTTTGGAAACACATTGCCGAGGCATTCCATTTCTTGCGCTCACACTCTTCCATTCAATTTATTTTGCTCTACGGCATTGTGATTGCATCCACATGGGTCTACGTCGATGAATACTGGCAAATCTACCTCGACGACATTGCTATTCCCATCGCGCTGTTCGGATTCTATAGTGTTGGGAGTCAGCTTCTTGATAGTCTTGGCGGTATGTTCGCCTACAAACTCAAAGAGTACTTCTCGTATCGCATTCTCTTCTCTGTGCTGATTCTCCTTTCTGCGCTATCCATTTTGGCTGCGAGTCTATTTACGAGTTGGATTGGCGTCGTACTTCTCCTTGGCATCCATATTGTTTTTGGCGTCACACAACCGCTTGTGTCTGGTTACCTGCATCACCGGACCGAATCACACCATCGCGCAACTGTTGATGCGTTCCAGCAACTGGCGATGCGGGGCGCGACGATTATCGTAGGCCTTGCGTTCGGCTTTATTGCGACCCGTTTCAACATTTTTATCGGTTTCCGATTCCTTAGCGGACTTCTTGCGGTATATGCAATCTTCTACTGCATTGCTCAATTCCGCTTTTTGCGGATTGACAACGCATAAAAAATTCGAGCACAGACTACAACGTCTGCAAAAATTTTACGAATGTGCCGGCACGTATGTCGTAGAGTGCGCTGCCAGACTCCTTCAACAGACTTTCATTTTGAAAACGTTTTACACGTACGCGTCCGGCACCAAACAACTGCAGTTGACTGACTGAAGACGAGGCCACGCTCCAGTAGGCGTAGATGTCTTTGTACTTTTTATGATAGCGGTACAAGAATGCATTCTTGACTGTGCTCGTCGCGATGTCGTCAATATCTACTGCTCCGTTTGCGTAACTGCCATCGGTGTCGTCTAACACAAACGAATCAAACGTGAGGACTCCGTCCAGCTTTCCGTCGTCATCTCCTCCCCAATGATTTGCAAATGCATGGAGTTGCAGGGTGTAGTGTAACCACTCACGTGGCATGTATCCTACATTGTATTGGAATGTTTCACCCGTGGCATCGCGCACACGAACACGCAGCAGGGTGTTATCATCGTTGCCTTTCAATCGAAACTGTAACGCACGTGTGTCCTCTGGCATCTGCTTGCCGACCGCAACCGGTGCGTAACAGTTTGTGCTGCGTGTAAAGTCGTATGCGACGTGAAGCATTGCATCCACAATTGACACCGATCCTTCGGTGCACTCTGTTCCAGAAAATTGCCATCCCTGGTTGGTCGAAAAATCATCAAACGTTTTTTGCTCTGGTAAAAATTGATCTTTAAACCAGCGCCGATCCAAATGCTTTTTTGCAAATCGATATGCCGCTGCAGCAGTTTTCTCACTGTAGGTATCCTCTAGAATGCCAAACTGAGATTCGTTATACGCCTCGTTACTCGATGTATCATTGAGCGCATACCAAAACACTTTCTTCACCTGGGACACCGAAAGGGCGATGCTGTAGAGGCGCATGAGGTAACGCGCTTGTGTTTCTTCGGAGACGCCATCGTCCCCTGTTGTCCAACCTACCTCGGTCAACCAAATCGGAATGCCGTCGTGATTCGTTGCCGCGAGTGTCGCTTTCACATTATAGAGATCCGTTGCGAGCGTGTTCAATCCATCTGTTGTACTTTCTGGTGCGTAATTAAAGTTCTCTCCAACCACACGGTACGGATGAATCGCAACGATATCGACACCCACATCAAAATCCAACACATACTCGAGAAAATCAGTGTCTGAGCCAGACAGCCCTCCAAGCACAACCTTGGCATCGGGATTCACTGCATGGATAATGCCTGCCGCAGTCGACAGCAACTCCACATACTCGTCCCGCGTTCCTTTCCAAAAGCCGTCGTGATTGGGTTCGTTCCAAATTTCCCAGTGGTTCACCCGGCCTGCATATCGGGTTGCGACCGACTCCACATAGTCTGCCCAGGCATCGCTATCGGGTGGGTAAAACTCGCTGTCTTCTGATCCCGCGTTCGACGATGCCCACGACGAACTGTACGTGAGCAACCCAAGCATGGAGATGCCGTGTTCTTCGTACTCGTCAACGACGGCGTCATAGGCTCCCCACGTGTATATACCGTCTATTGGTTCAATCACGTCCCACAAAAATTCTTCGCGCCCCCACTGCACGCCAGCATCGGTCGCTGCATTCATAGCTGTATCCCAATCTGATTCCAGAACGCGCTGTCGCAAATGGATGTTCATGCCAAACGCCTGCTTCACTATATCGCCTTTTGCTTCGACGGCGAACGGTGAGAGTACACACGCACACACGAGAAATGTATAGAGGTATTTCATTGCTGTATGATAGCACTTTTCATGAAAACCTGGATTCGAGAGTCTGCATTCTACTGAAACGGCTCACTTCGCCATTCGTTCACAAATCCCCACTCGTTCCATTTCCAGACCGCGTAGTATTTTGGCTCGCACGTTCGGCCTTCAGCATATTCACCTTCCGTAACGACGAGTTCATCAACCTCGTTTCCATCCACATCGGCAAGCACGTACGCACAATTGGGGTGATCCAAATTCGATGACTGCCAGAGCGGTTCAAGTGTGCTGTTTTTGAGTGCGAAAACGAAAAAATGATTTCTGATCGATGGGTCGTTTTCATTGATCCAAAATGGTTGTGATGGCCCAAAATTTCCGGACTTCCATACCGACAGTGTGATTTCCTGTACACCATCACCGGTCACATCACCCACAGCAAACGCATCCACCCACCATTCTTCAGGCGAACTCCACACGACTGCTCCTTCGGCACGCGCGGTGAGACGACCGTCGTGCAATTGGTAGGTGTAGGGTGTGGTATCGGTGACCGGACCTAACCGCTCGATAATCGACAGCGCTTCTTGAGGGTTTGCACGACGTGGTTGCGCATAGTCCTCAATCACAATAGGAATGACTGCAATGCGATCAACCTGTGTTCCGCGAAAGAATATTTCTGCCGCTAAACCTTCGACGGTCTCTTTTGAGAATCCCTGATCAAAGACAAAGTTTCCCAAGCTGTAGAGAATGTACTTTCCATTGTACTGTTCAACAGTCTGCACAACATGGGGGTGATGGCCAATGACGATTTCGGCTCCGGCATCAATCGCTGCATGTGCGAACTCCTGTTGGAATGCATCTGGTGCGGCTGTATATTCATCACCTGCGTGCATCGAGACAATCACGACGTCAGCGTCCTGTTTTGCGCCTGCCACATCCTGTTGCATCTGCGCAACATCCATCATAGCGACACCGAGGCGTTCCGTCGTCGCCGCGTAGTTGTCTGGAGTAAATGCGGTGTCGACGTAGGCCAAAAATGCAAACCGAATACCTTCGCGCTCCACAACGGTCGCGGAATACGCCTGCTCGTGATTGCCCGCGCCCACAGCCGCAATCTGCGCATCGGCTAACAACTCCAGTGTACGCTCTAACCCTGTCACACCAAAATTCATGGTGTGATTATTTGCGAGAGACAAAATATCAAATCCTGCTCGCGCGATACCTTCCTCGACCCCGATATCTGAGCGAAACGTCATGTGGTTGTCTGGAACTGGCGCACCTTCAATGATTGGAGTCTCAAGATTGCCAAATGTGATGTCTGCCGCGCCCAGAATATCCCGCATCTCATCAAATGGGTAGTCAACGCCATGGCGTGTGATTCTGCCGCCCACCGCTCGTGCAAGCATGATATCACCCACTGCCAAGAGAGAGACTTCTGTTTCTGTGTCTGGAGTTTTCTCTGGTGTGTATTGCGTTGTCACACGGCTTGGCTGCACTGTGTCGCGAGACACTGTTTGTGTTGTAGCGCGAGGCACTTCACGTGTTGTAGCCGCGTACAGTTGAATAGCCAAACAGGTATCGAGCGTGACAAACGCAATCAGGATTAATCCTTTGACGCGGTAAATGCTTCTGTCCATGTGGGTAGTGCTGGTTCGTTTCCAGATGAGAGCAGTTCTCGCCAGGCTTCATCGGTCAGACGATCAGACAGCGGCTGGGTGAATTCGTAGTAGGAGAATGCCCCACCTGTTGCGATCTGCAATTTGCCATCCACTGGGACAACAACGTAGATTTCAGAAATGTATCCAATCGCCTCTTCGAGTACGCTCCCGTTCGGATCAGTTGCGACATCAACAACGATTGCGGCGGGGTTTTGGTTCAGATACTCTGCCGCTCCCAACCGAGAGTCCTCAATCTCATCCGCGTTCGCTTCCATCCAGAAGTGTTCGAGCTGACCGCCATACGAACGAATCAATTCATACTCTTCATCTGTTGGTGTTTCACCGGCCAACTCTTTTTCCGCAATGGTTTTGAGTGACAACGTCAGCGTCTGCATGCGCGAAAGATTTTCTTTTGTGGATGCACTCAACAATCCGCGCAGTTCTAATCCTTCTGACGTCATTTGCATCAGGGATGCGAGGCGCGCATACACCAGTGGCTGTGGTTCGACATAGCCATGCACTTTGATTTCGTCTGGCCGTCCGCCTCCAAATTCTGCGTACACTTGTTTTGCGTACAGAATCGTATCGTGTTTCAGTTCAGTCCAGCTCCCAAGGTAGGTGTTCAGATCGCGCAGTTCCCATGCGGAGTTGCGCATGAATGATGGGTAACCTTCCGGCTGCTCATCCGTGAGTGGCGCAAGAGCGTAGAGCCATCCCCAATAGAGATTCTGCGTCCATGTTTTCGTGTCGAGACTGGCCGTCTTTTCGCGCATCTGCACTATATTCTCTTCGTACTTCTCGTACTCCGTATCGCCTTGGTCTTTAAGCAACTGCAACGCCGTGTCCGATCCCATTGCCGCCGGGATATCCAGGGCCTTTGGCAGCATGCGTGAGTCTGGAACACTTCCACCACAGTCCATTGTGCCGTGTGTGTTGCCAACAGAGCGGCAGACCAACTGTTGAAAGATTGACGCATCCAGTGTGAAGCGCTGGCCCATGAAGCGGAATCCCAAAATTTCCGCATCGCGATCCTCCACATTCTCACCAATCGCCATGGAATTGATTTGTGGCGGCGTCATCGCACGTGCAGACTTCACCAGCGCATCAAATTTTTCCGTCTCACTGACGATGCTCTCCAGCGTGGCGTCCTCTCCATAGATTTCTTCAACCACTTCTCGAAATGCAGGATAGGTACTATCATCACTCGCGCCAACAAAGAATGAGGTCGTTTCATAGAGCACAGCCCACGGGTCGTGTACCGCATCGCTATTCAACAGCTCTTCCTGGAGCACTGCGGAGCGAATCTCATCTTCGTTCTGAAAACGGAATGTCATGCGGCCATACCACATCATGGTACGGAAATACTGTTTGAGCGATTCACTCTTGGTGTAGTGCCCACGCGGGGTATACTGTGAGTAGTCTTCATCGTACGAAAGGTCGCTCAATTCCATCATCGGTGACTGTACAATCGTGTTCTGCTCTACAATCAATGCAATTTCTGCATTGACGGTTGTGGCCACATCGGCTAACACGGAAGCGTTTGGGTTAAGCAATTTTTTAGCGACAGAGAAAAATACCACGTTGCGTTGTGCGGCCGCATCCCAGGCAGTCCCTTTCACCTGTGCGTACTGTGTTTCTGCGGCGACCAGCGCTTCTGCGGTTAACGTCTCCAGCTGTTGGCGCAACTCGTTTTCTTCCAGCCCTTTGAGTGTGTCTTCGAACACGAGATGATAGTTATGTAAGATAGAATCTGTGGTAATAAAGTTGGGCTCGTTATTGTAACGATTCTGCTCGTAGAGCGAGAAAAATTCATTGTAGTCAACTGGCTGCACAACAAAACCATTGCGTACCAATTTTTTTTCTGCATCTCCTGTGAAAGTGAATTCAGATGCATTCACCACATTCTGCAAATTTTTCTGCACTGTGTATGGCTGCGTTTGTGGGTTGATGGTCACCGCGGTTTCCTTGTAGGTTGCAAACGGTTCCGCAGTCGCACCGTGCACACCGAAAATATTTTTCACCTGTTGTGTTTCGGTGCCGGTGTTGGCGTTGGTGTTGCTGAGGGCGAGTTGCTCCGTCGTCTCACTGTCATCTTGCGTCAACATGTATCCCGTCACAATGATGATTGCAATCACCGCAACTCCCGCAATGGGAGCCATAACGTTCAACAGAGATCCGAAGTCCAATGAAAATGAATGCGGGCGAGAATACTTCTCGTGTGATTGGAGCAAGGCCCGCCGCAGCTGATCGCGATGGTGCCCAACCTCAATCTGCGGAGCTTTGGTGTTCTCAAGCCGTTTGGTGATGTCATTCGGTTTCATACTCTCATTCATATAACGTTGATGTTACGGTAACGTTGCACTCACGTCCATTCCTACACGTAATTTCTCTAGTCCTCGGTGTAAAAGTGACTTGACGGTACCTTCTTTTTTGCCAAGAATTTCCGCAATTTCGTTGATCTGTTTTTCTTCAAAAAATCGCAATGTCAGCACCTGTTGATATTTGTCGGGAAGTTCCGACATCAACGCCTGCATTTTCAAAAAGTCCTCATGTCGTGCAAGTTCCTCTTCTGCACGCATCAACTCTTCGCGCACATCTTCTTCGTTGCTCTGATGCTGAGAAAGATCTTCAATGTCAACGGTGATGTAGTTTTTGTTCTTGCGGTAGTAGTTGGTGATTTCATTTGTGGCGATACGGAAAATCCATGACGAAAATGAAATGTTACGCCAGTGGAACGCGTGCAGATTCTTGAGTGCTTTGAAAAATGTTTCTGACGTTATGTCTTGCGCCACTTCGACATTCGCCACACGGTGCATGATGTAACCAAAAATCTTCTGGTAGTACAGATCGTACAACTGACCAAACGCCTCCGCATCAACTTTGGCACGTTCGACCAGCGCTCGTTCGTCTTCCAAATCCATACGTTACATCTTGCGATAGATAAACAGGCTGTATTTGCCCTCTCGTACCTCCTGGAGCTGTAACTTTGGATGCTCGGGCAGCGAGAACATGGCACTCATGATAACACACCCGGGGCGGCACTCTGCAACGAACTTCTCAACAAGTCGTTGTGCGTAATCGGGAATCCACCATCCCACTACAGCATCGACATCGTTGAGTGGAAAATCAAACATGTCGCCATGAATGATGGGGGTGCGTTTGCGCTGAAAGAAAAAACGCAAGCGCGCAAGCAGCACAAGCGTGAAGTTCCATTCCACGCCACTCAGTTTCGCATTGGGATAGGATTTTGCAATTGCGGATAGCAACACGCCATCACCGCAGCCAAGATCCACAATTGTCTGTGCGGATTCCAGTGCACGTGACTGCCGCAACAAACGGATGTGTCCTCGACTGATCGGCACATATGGTAACGTTTGACGATGCAAGAACGTCAACAACGCCATCCGCATCACGATACGCACAAGCAAACATACGAGGATGAGTTGAATCACGATCAATAGCCACGGAAGGGCGTCACGCATGGGCTCCAGTATAGCAGATACGGTTGACATTGGCTGCGTTTTATCCTATTCTCAAACCAAATATGGACAGTCGTGAAGCTTCGATTTTAAGCAAATACCAAGAGATGCCGCGCAAACTCACAAAGGAGTTTGTGGATGCGATTCCGTGGAAAGACGTGCCGAAATATGACATCGATGAAAAGTTTGTTCCCGTGTTGGTGTATATGCGCGATGTCGAAGCGTTTACGGACATTTACTATAAAGATTTAACGCGCACACCGACAGGGAAAGACCCCGTCATTCGTCAGTTCATGGATCAGTGGCAGGTAGAAGAGTTGCAGCATGCCAATCTGCTGGATCGCTTTTTGAATGAAGCGGGATTCCCCACAAGCAAAAAGTGGCTTGATGAGGCGCGCGCAAAAATTCCGACAAGCTACAAAATCAAGGGCTTCATTCAACCGTGGATCACCAACATGGTCGGGAAGAAATTTTCTGCTGTGCACATGACATGGGGTGCCATTCAAGAGTTGTCGACACTGCAAGGCTACAAACGATTGTGGGAGACAGCGAAACATCCCGTCTTGGAACACATCTTGCGTGGAATTGCCTCTGAAGAGTCGATTCATATTTTCTTCTACCGCAACATCGCAAAATTGAAATTGGAGGAATCCGGACTTTCTCGCCGCATCGCACGATTCCTCGTGGAGAAATTCTGGTCGCCCGTTGGCCAGGGTACAAAACCAGAGGAAGACACTAACTACGTGATTGCAACACTGTTTTCGGGTGATCACGGTTTAGAGGCCGTTGATACCAATGTGAATCACAGCATCGCGCTGCTGCCTGGATTTGAAACAACCAAGCGGGTGACCAATCGTATTGCCGAGGCCATTGCTGCGCACGCGAAAGGCAAGGCGGCTGCATGAACACCGTGAGCCAACTGGTGTCGTTCATTCTGCACATCGATGTGCATTTGAATACCATCATTACGAACTACGGTGTACTCACCTACGCGATTGTTTTTTTGATCGTGTTTGTGGAGACCGGCGTTGTGGTGATGCCGTTGCTTCCTGGAGACTCGCTGTTGTTTGCCGTTGGTGCGTTTTCTGCCAACGGCGCGCTCAACGTGTGGGTTGGGATGATGGTGTTAGCCGTGGCTGCGGTGATTGGTGACACGACCAACTACTGGATTGGGAAGCGTCTTGGCCCAAAGGTATTTCAGCGTGCAGACAGTCGCTTCTTCAAGAAAGCCTACCTGGATCGCACTCGTGACTTTTACGCCAAACACGGAGCGAAGACGATCATCTTTGCGCGATTCGTTCCGATCGTCCGTACGTTCGCACCGTTTGTTGCTGGTGTTGGGGAGATGCCATACCGCACGTTTGTCACATACAACATTGTCGGTGGTGTGGCGTGGGTGTTGCTTTTTACGTTGCTCGGCTATTTCTTTGGCAACATCCCTGCAGTGGAGGAAAATTTTTCTCTGATGATTGTGGCGATCATCGTGTTGTCGCTTGTTCCTCCGGTGGTTGAATTGGTTAAAGGAAAATACAAAAAGCAGTAAGTGTTCTGCACTTGCGTACGTGATGTTCCACGCAGCCTCTGAATGATTGACAGGGGTTGTTTTTTGATGTATACTTTTTGGTCTTTTCGAATCCAGAAACTCTCACCCTTCGGAGGAAAACGCTCGTGAAAAGACATCTAATTCTTGTTGCAGCGCTGGTTGGCTGCAACAGCCCCTGGCCGCTAGGGGAAGTGTGCAACCAGCGTGATCGGATTCTGTTCGCTGGCGTGCTCGCGAACAGCGACTACGCCATGTGCGAGAGTCACGACTACGACGACGACCGCCACGACGCCGCATACGACCGCGACGATCGCCTCGACCGCTACGGCGAAGGTGTCGATGGGTCGCGGGTCGGCGACATCTACTGGTGCCGGATCGATCCGGCCCTGTCGTTCTACGCCGACAAGACGTACGATTACGACTGGGACTGCGTGACGGCCTTCTGGGCCGATCAACTGTCCTGGTTGTGCGAGCAGTACGAGGCGGGGAACGACGAGGTCTTCGAGTACGGGGACCTGGAGGACGAGGCGTACCCCATGTACTGCCTCTGATCCAACGGCGTCACCCACCGCGTCGTCGTCAACGGCCGCCCGAGCTCTGCATACCACATGCACCTCGGGCGGCCACTCACCTTTTTCATTTCATACAACGTGGCTGGGGAGAGAGTCGAACTCTCGACCTCGGGCTTATGAGTCCCACGCTCTAACCAACTGAGCTACCCAGCCGCATAATGCAGAGAGGAGTATACGGATTCTCGACGGTTTTGTCTAGCGTGTGGCGATCCGACTCAGATGTTACTCCCACCCCGCAATGCGCGCACCGCCCACAAACCCTTCCTCAAACACCCGCTCCTCAAACAGCACGGTTTTTTCGGAATCATAGCGATAGGTTTTCACCCACGCTTCACCGTCGGACGCTACGCTCATCATCACTTCCTCTACACCATCAAACTCCCAATCCGTACTCGACACGTCAACAGCACCGATCGACGTTTCGCCAAACGGGAAATAACTGATTTCCTTCTGCCGTCCGTCCGCATCAAACACACGTACTTCTCCAGTGCGTCCACCACCACTCCCAACAATCACTTCCGCCAATCCATCACCGTCGACATCAGCGGTCGCCACATTCACTCCTCCGGTGTACGATTTTTCAAACGCGCGGAATACTTCTGTTCGTGTGCCATCAAACTCCAACACCGCAACCTTCGGTCGCCCTCCTTCGCGTGCGCCAACAATAATTTCGTCCAGCCCGTCCCCATCAACATCTCCTGTGGCAACATCTATTCCTGTAACAGTCTCCTGCGCAAATGCTGGCCATTCCGCGAGCAACTCGCCATGGCGCGTAAACACACGCACTGTCGCATTGCTTCCCGCTCCACGTACAACCACCACTTCCTCAACACCGTCGCCATCCGTGTCACCAACGGCGACTCGCGCACCACTCGTCATCTCTTCCTCAAACGCAATGAACGCATCGAGCAACATTCCTCCTTTTGTAAACACCTTCACACGCGATGTCGATCCGCTGTTTTTCACTGTCACAACGTGTGGCGGTTCATCAACGCCTTTCACATATCCAACGGCGATATCCCCTCCGCCCTCCCACTGTTGCGCAAATGGAAAAAATTCGTCGCTCGCCTCGCCGTTTTGATAAAAACCATACACCTCTGTGACTCGTCCGGTTCCACTCAGCGCAGCGACATGCCGCATGGTTGCAGCATCGGCTTTTTTGCGCACCATCACAGTCTCTTTCGTCACGTTTCCAAATCCATCTTCAGCAATCACGCGCAGATGGATCACACCGTCGCCCAGTGCGGACAATGGCAATGGCAGTAGATAAGGATAAGCGTCCTCTCCGGTGTACTCAGTGAGCGTTTCCCACGTCTGTCTTCCATCAACACTCGCACGAACACGCAGCGACTGAACCCCACTCCCAATATCTGTTGCATACACATTCAAATCAATAGCCTCCCCAACGACGTCACGACGCTCCACACCATCAATTTCAACTTCAGGCGCCCACGCATCTGCACTGAGGTGTTTTGGGATGAACACTTCGGGGTCGAACCAGTCGTTCGCCGTCTCTGGATCGTTCACATGACCGTAGTAAATCCACACGCTCGAATACGGTTCTTTGTGAATTCCGGTATGTAAGTGCACGCTCCAACCGCCATTTTCATTCGAATCTCCAAGCACACCGATCACCTCACCGGCTGAAACCTTCTGTCCCGCAGAAACACGCACATCCGACGGCGCCAAGTGACCGTAGAGCGACGTGATCTGTGATCCATTTGGCCGTGTGTGTTCTATCAACACGACGAAACCAAACTTCGTTCGTTCTTTCGCTTCACGCACCACTCCGTCGGCCATTGCCAACACCTCTGTTCCTACGGGGAGTTCAAAACCAGCGTCGATACCCATGTGGTAGTATCCTGTCCACAACTCCTCTCCGTGCTGGGTAGTGACTCGCCAGCTTTTCAACGGGTAGACAAAATTATCCGCTGCCGCTTGTGCACCAACCGGAAACACCGCCACTCCGACAAACAGAAGCGCGAGAGACACAAAGAATGTTGCTGTCGGAATCCCTCCACGCATGGATGAAATGTTATTGGTAGACGCTTCCAAGAAGGACGTCAACAACAACGATGCCTTTCGGGGAAAGGCTCGTCACCAGTTCGTGGTGAATCGCTCGTTCAATTTCGGCTCGTCGATTCGTAAAGAAATCGTTTGCGCTGTATCCTGCGGCAATTGTACGCACACGGGAACGAATTGTCGGCCGAATCAATTTTTCGATGTAGTTGTCACCAACATTTTGCCAGAGTTGCGTCGCGTTGTCGGGATCGATATGGAATAACACGGTCATTTCCAGCGTCACTTGTCGCCCATCACTCGTCGCCGCAACAATTTC
>SBBP01000047.1 GCA_005239655.1 Candidatus Microgenomatus auricola
CAGAGTGAGATCCAGCAAGTTACGGTATTCGATGCCGTAAAATTGCGCGGTGAGCTGGTAGGTTGATTCGATGGGAAGGTGCTTTTTTGTTGCAATGACCTCCTCAAAGTCGATTCGCTTCCGTTCAGCTTCATCACTCAACTGCCCAATATCGTCCTTCTGATCCAAAATCCTCTCTGTTTGAAAAATCTGTTTGACGTTTTCCAGTCGTGGCATAGCTATAGTATGCCATAATTGTTTTTCGTCGTCATGCGTGGTACGATAATTCAATCTATGAAACAGCCTGTTGACCGTCTGGTATTGATATTGTGTTGTCTTGCGTTGTTGTGCAACATTGGCACGTGGGCTGTGCTGCTTTGGAAAATCCCCCACACCAATGAAACGATTTTTTTGCACTACAACATCTATTTTGGTATTGACCTGACTGGTTCCTGGAGGCAACTGTTTTGGGTTCCAGGCACGGGCAGTGTTATTTTTCTTGTGAATAGTGCGGTCATTTTTTTCTCGCGACAGTTGGCGCGTGTCACGAAAATTGCATTCAGCATCCTCACACTTGCCTTTCAGTTGATGCTCGCTGTTGCATCGGTGCTGATTATACTGTTAAATGCCTGATACCATATGGAATCGATCGCTGTAGTCAAAATTCTCTTTTTCTCCTCTTTGGCGTTTGTTGTGGCAGTGTTGTGTACGCCAATTCTCACCCATTTTCTCTACACACATAAGGTTGGAAAGAGCATTCGCAACGATGCGACAAAAACACCAATTTTTTCTAAATTGCACGAACACAAAGCAGGCACCCCAACCATGGGAGGCGTGCTGATTTGGGGCACAACATTTCTGCTCTGCGTAGGCGTGGCGTGCATCACGTTGATTGCTCCGAATTTCTTTCCCGTGGAGTTCAATTTTCTATCACGCTCTGAGACACTCCTGCCGCTGGGAGTGCTTGTCGCCTCTGCACTTGTTGGACTTGTCGACGATCTTTTCAACTTGAAGAAGAGAGGTGCGTCTGGAGGAGGGCTACACGTACGGCACCGACTCCTGATTTTTACTGCGATTGCAATCGTTGCCGCATACTGGTTTTACGTCAAACTGGATTGGACCGTCATCTACATTCCCTTCACCGGAAATGTGGAAATCGGGTGGTGGACAATTCCCATTTTCATTTTTATCATTGTTGCAACTTCATTTTCTGTCAACGAAACAGACGGGCTTGACGGTTTAGCGGGTGGAGTGTTGCTGACCAGCTTTAGTACATACGCGGCAATTGCCTTTCTTCAAGAACATTACGACTTGGCAACATTTTGTGCAGTCATTGCGGGTGCGCTGCTCGCATTTTTGTGGTTTAATATTCACCCTGCACGATTTTACATGGGCGATACCGGATCAATGTCATTGGGTGTGACACTTGGTGTTGTGGCGATGTTGACGAACACCGTATGGCTGTTGCCATTCATCGGGTTTATTCTCGTGATTGAATCGGCGTCAGTGATTGTTCAGCTTCTTTCAAAGGTACTCCGCAACGGAAAAAAAATCTTCCTTTCGTCACCACTTCACCATCACTTTGAAGCAATCGGCTGGCCAGAACCAAAGATTGTCATGCGCTTCTGGATTGTTTCAGCCGTGATGGGAGTGATAGGTCTTGTGTTTTTCTTGATTGACCGCAGTGTGGTGTTGCGCTAGTGCGGCGAGCACACGTTATTGGGCAGTAAAGAACGGCATGATTGTAAAGAACACCATCGCGACAATTGCAACCACGCTAATAAAGATCCATACTTTCTGCTGCCATGTTTTTTTTCGTTGTGACATATGTTTGAACGTTATCTAAGCAAGTCAATTCACGAGGACGAATCCGTCATTCGTTTGCTGAGGCCATCGTGGATTCATTATCGGCGGTCTCTTGCCGGTTTTGTGTTCTGTGCTATCGTCAGCCTCTTTTTCTGGTACCCACTGCACACCCTTGGGAGAATAGGATGGGTTCTGTTTGCAGCAATGATTGCTTTTTGTGTATTCGGTCTTGTGCGACTATTTGTTATCCGTTCATTCACCGCTTTTATCATTACCAACAGGAGGATTATCGATATTGATCAGCGAAAGTTGTTTGAACGACATGTCTCAGAATGTCCGCTAGAAAATATTCGTGACATCCGATACAATAAGTCCGGCTTTCTACACATGGCGTGCAATGTCGGAACCGTCATTATTGAGGCCGGAGGAGGCACAGGGCATCTCGAATGCCAAGATGTCCACAATCCTGAAGATGTGAAGGATCTCATCAGTCGCGTTCAACACCATAACAAAAACTCACTCTAGAGACAAGCGGTCTATGCGACAACCGTCCTCATCTCGAAATCACTATCAGCGCATTTGGCGGTCGACAGGGTTTGTCCTACTGTTGATTCTTGCTGTGGTGTTTACGGGAACCTCAGTCACACGTGAGGTTCTCCGCCGCCTGGAAATTCGCTATGAAATTGGCAAACTCGAATCTGATGTTTCCCGCTTGGAAGAGCGCAATGCCAGCCTTAAGGAAATCATTGCGTTACTCAACAGCAGTGCGCAGCAGGAGAAGCAGGCGCGCATCAAACTGGGTCTTCAGGCACCTGGAGAAACCGTAGTCGTATTTCCTGATCGGGATGCCTCACAACAGGTCACCCTTCCCGATTCCGACACAATACGCTATATTCCCATCCGCGACTATGAGTCCAACCCAGAAAAATGGTTTTCCTTCTTCTGGGATAAACTACCAACAGCATATACATTATGATGAATGAAGAGCAGAAACAAGAGGAAAAGCCCGTAGTGACCGAAAAATCAGAGTCCACTCAAGCAGAACAAGCGCCAATTGATTCAGTGGTAACAGCGAAGCCGAAATTAAGCCGAAAAAAGTGGATCATCATCGCGATTGTTGTCATGCTCGTTTTCCTCGGAATCGCAGGGGGTGTCTACGGCATGGTCTATCAGTATCGCAGCAACACACCACTGCGCGCATGGCTAATTGAAACACTACCGTTGCCGGTTGCTCGTGTTGACGGTGAATTCATTGCTTTGAAGGACTACGAGGACAATGTCAGCGCTGCAAAATATTTTTTCGATCAACAAGAGCAGCAAGAGACTGTTCCGATCCAGCGGCCAACAGATGAGGAATTGAGTGAAAACGAACTTGAACGAATGATTGAGCTCGTTCTGCTGCAGCATGCGGCGGCATCTCATGGAGTGGAGGTGACAGACGAAGATGTCCAAACGTATTTTGATGCCAATATCTTGCCTCAAGCCAATAACTCCATGGAGGAAGTGGAGTCCACATTGCAAACACTCTACGGTTGGACCGTCGACGATTTCAAGCAGCAAGTGTTGATCCCAGTTGTGTTGAAACAAAAGCTACAAGAATCTCTCGCAAACGATCCTGCGATTGATGCGGAGGCAAAGTCTGCTGCTGATGCGGTGCACCAAGAAGCCACAACGTCTGGAACAGAATTTTCACAGCTCGCTGAACAGTATAGCGATGACACGGCTTCTGCTATTGATGGGGGAATGCTGGGTTCGTTTGGAAAAGGAGTGATGGTGAAAGAATTTGAGGAGGCTGCATTTGCTCTCCAAATTGGTGAGATATCCGCCCCTGTCAAAACAGACTATGGCTATCATATTATCAAAGTCACTGATCGGGACGACGAAGCTGGTACGGTTGAAGCGCGACACATTCTGATCGCAACAAAGTCGGTTGACGATGTTGTCAATGACCTCCGTGATACTGCAACGATTCGCAAATTCCTCCCCCAGTATCAGTAGTACTCATGAGCCGATGGTCGGTCTCGAACCGACGACCTACGGTTTACGATACCGTTGCTCTACCAACTGAGCTACATCGGCAAACGACTCAAAAGTCAGAGTAGAGTATAGCGCTTTTTTCAAGAAGGTCAATGCGCATTCATCAATCTCAAAACACGATTCTGTACACAGCCCTTGCTGTTTTGTTGATGGCAGGAGTTTATATGGCGTTGAGCGTTGGAGTTATTCACCAACTATTGAGTCCTGGGAGTGCTGGCTCTCGACTGGCCTACGGTATCATGGGATTTTGTCTCTTGTTTTTGATTGATCCGGTTCGGCTCTTTTTGCGGCAATTCGTTCACTTCATCTTCCATCGCAGGTTTACGAATTATGACCTCATTCAGCAACAGTGTATGTCTGTATTTGTCGACCAAGGTGATTTTTTTGCAGTCTGTGGAGATATCAAACGTATTTTGCAAAGAGGATTTAACGTGAACGCCGTTGAGCTGGTATTAAAAGTCGATGGTCAATACCAGCAAATTGAGCGCACGGAGATGGTGCCACGTCTTCCTGGTGACCCCATGCTACGCTATTGGAAAGAACATCCCGAAGAACACATTTCACATTCAGTCGGTGACACGGAGCAGGGAATCTCGAGTGAAATGGTTTATGCATTTCCACTTTCTGTTGAGCGACGATTTATTGGTTGGATTGCGTTCTATCACACACATGTACGCTATCGTTTTTTTCTTGATGATCGGCGGTTCTTTGATCATCTCCAACCCCTACTGTCCGTTGCGTTTCAGCGGTTGCGCATTGAACGTAAATTGGAGCACCGGATTGATGAACTGATGACACTCAACCGCATTAGCCAGACGATGAATTCCTCTCTGCATAGTACCGAGACGCTGGAATCAATCATGGACGCCGTCATTGACCTCACTGGCGTGGATCGTGCGTTGATGTATTTATCTGATGAAGAGGGGAAATTCTTCACGCCCGTCTTAGGAAGAGGCTTGACTGACGACGTTCGTCTCGATTTTACAGTCGAAGTTTCGAATTCAATATTTCGACACATGATTTCTACGCGCGAGCCGCTTGTTGTAGAAGACGTTGCGAATGACCCGCGGATCAACCAGGAGTATGCCGCATTTGTAAAAACGACATCATTTGTTGCGGTGCCAATTGTCTACAAGGAAAAAGTGATCGGTATTCTTGGTGTGGACAATCGGAAGTCTCAACGCTCAGTAAAAGATATTCATCTGGATACATTAGTAGCACTCGCAAACCATGCGGCAACGGCCTTGGCGAACAGTCGCATGTTTGAGCGCATGCAACAGTTTAACAGCGAGTTGCAGCAGAAAGTGGAAGAAGCCACAAACCACCTCAAACAACTTATTGATGTCAAGTCACATTTTTTAACTGTTGCATCCCATCAGCTACGAACTCCCACTACGATCGTTCGCGGGTTGTTGTCGATGTTGGTCGAAGATCCTGACATGCCACAGAAAGAGCAGCGAAAGTTTGTTGCTCAAGCGTTCACCAGTATGAATCGTTTGGAGCGGATTATTTCAGAACTCCTCTCGGCAACTGAACTGGAGGATCATACGGTTCAAGCGTACGTTGAGGAAATTGATCCTGTTGAATTTGTGCACGGTGTCGTGAATAATCTGGAGCCGCTTGCGCGAGAGCGAAAAATCAATTTGAAAACTGAGTTCGCTGTACAGGCAAAAAGATTTACGTCAGATCGATTTAAGCTGCAAGAAGCCCTTTCGAATTTGGTGGACAATGCCATTCGATACACGAAGAAGGGTTCTGTTGAAGTGCATACCATCTACAACGATAACCACATCGAGTTTTGCGTTCGCGATACAGGCATTGGTTTAACACCCGAAGACCGCAAAATTATTTTCGAGAAGTTTCGTCGCGGTGATCACGGTATTGCCGTCGAACCGAATGGAAGTGGCCTGGGACTCTATATCGTCAAGCGCATTTTGGAAATTCTACACGGAGAAATTATCGTTGAATCAAGCGGTCGAAATAGAGGTTCAACATTCCGCATCAGCATACCGCTACAATTTCCAGATGGTGCGCAGTCCGCAAAGCCATTGACACGGATAGGGGATTGAGGTACACTTTTTGCCATGTTTGAACGAAGAATAATTTCTTCGACTGCAAAAAAACTGCTCTGCGCAGTTC